>NZ_QUIU01000018.1:25507-82186 GCF_003480225.1 Clostridium sp. AM34-9AC | reverse complement strand
AGCGAGTTAACAAGAGAAAAACAAAGATTATTATGGGAGGTTTACAATGGGGTTTTGGATTTTTATGTTGATTATGGATTTGCTTCTTCCATTTACGATGATTGGTTTTGGAAGATATTTTATGAAAAAGGCTCCAAAGGAAATAAATTCAGTATTTGGATATCGGACTTCGATGTCTATGAAGAACAAAGACACATGGGAATTTGCTCATAAATATTGTGGTAAAGTCTGGTATGTCTGTGGAATGGTTATGTTGCCGATAACAGTAATATTCATGCTTTTAGTGATTGGAAAAAATGAAGATTGTGTTGGGAGTATAGGAGGAATTATCTGTGGTGTTCAACTTATTCCTTTAATTGGGTCTATTCTCCCAACAGAAATAGCATTAAAAAAGAATTTTGATAAGAATGGAACAAGACGATAAATGCCAATTTTTGAAACTGAGAAATCGGGATTGACCGAGTTCTTTGAGTGAGATACACTTCTTGGACGAAGGGAAGGAAGAAGAAAAAAGTACTTTAGAGGTATTATGGAATGAGTAATAAATTGGTTGAGCACAAAGAATCAAAAGAAATATTAACTGGAAATCAAAAGAAAATTTTGTTTTGGATTTGTTTCATTATTTTAAGTATAGTTTTCATTACAGTCTGGATAAATATACTTTTGACATCTAAAGCATTTAATACACAAATGGAAGAGATGGTACTGGGAGAAGATTACTATATGGAGGATATTGTGATTACAGGTAAAAGGGCTGAAGATGCCTCGGCTGATACGATATCTCAGAATTATTTCTTCTACTACAACAATGGAAAAGTGAATGATTATCACAAGCGAATGCAAGTACCGGGATTTGTATATTCGGAATATAATGTAGGAGATTCCATAGCTGCATATACCACAGACCATGTTAGTTATTCTTATTACAAGTATGGGATTCTTCCGGATACAGAGTATACAAACAATGAATTAATGAAAGTGGCTGGCGTATTGCTTGGAATAGGAATATTTTTATTGGCTTTGTTTGGGGTATTAAGTAAGAAAATGAATTACAAGAAGTAACCAACTTCCCGTTTATTGGGAAGGCGCAGAGAACGAAAAATCGGGATTTAAAGAGGTGTTGAGTATGAAAAGGTGGTTATCTATTTTAGCAGTATTGGGCTGTATAGTAGCGTTGTCTGGATGTAAAAATGAAGCAGAACAAGCATATTTTAATGCAAAAGTTTTGGAAGTAAATAAAGAATATGTTGATGTTAGGTGTATAGAAGCATTTAATAGTGGGATTTCTGTTGATGAGGAATTTTCTGTTACAAAAGATGTAGTATCAGCAGGAGGAGCACCAGAATTGAATGTAGATGATAATATCCGTGTTGTATTTAATGGTGATGTAATGGAAAGTGATCCATTGCAGATAGGAACGGTTTATGCAATCTATCTTTTAGATGAAAATGGAGAAGTGATTCCAAACAACTAACAACTTCCAGTTTTTGAAACTGAGAAATCGAAGTTTGTGGAGGGTGAAGTTATGGGATTACTTGAAAGGTTAAAACTGAATAAAACCAAAGATTTCTTTGAATGGTTAGATTTAATTTTGAAGAATGAATTGAATAGTGAAATAAAAGCAATTAACTTTAATTTATATGAAGATACAGATAATAAATGGTCTGTTGAATTGGTCGGCACATTTTCATTCGATAAGGATAATGATGATTGGGCTTGTGATGAAGTCTTTACTACAAGAGATCATCCTTTCGTAATAGAGTGTGAAAGTGATTGGAAATTAGTGGAAACCTTTTTTATTGGTTTAGTGAATGAATACCTTTCTTCTGGAAAATATGCTGGAAAATTAAAAGAATATCAAGCAATAGGCATTGGATTTGTTGACGGAGATTTACATATTTTATATGCAAGATAATGTCTGTTTGTAAGCAATAAAATTTTTGCTTATCCAAGCAGTGTCATTCGCATTTCGCTACGCTTCATGCTCATGTCGCGCTGGCGCGCTATATAAATGCAAATGAATGTGTCCGAATGTGAGCAAGCTCCCATCAGCCAATTCATTGCATTTATGCACCGCTTGTAGAAACGCGCAACTTCAAGTTTGTTTGTGCATTGATGGTTATCTTGAGCTTAGGAGGCGTTTAATGAAAACTGTTTTTTTACATGGGTTGGGACAAACTGCACAGGACTGGAAAGAAGTAGCCCAACAACTATCAATTTCTGATGTCGATTGCCCAGAACTTTTTTCTTCAACAGAAGATGAAATATCCTATTCGCAGATTTTGGGTGATTTAGAACAGCGGTATTCAGAAGTAAAAGAGCCGCTTCGTATCTGCGGTCTTTCGTTAGGTGCGCTTCTTGCGATTGATTTTGCTATTCGACATGAGGAAAAAGTGGATTCGCTGGTTTTGATTGGCGCACAATATAAAGTTCCAAGTTTACTGATAGATTTTCAAAATCTTATCTTCCGTTGTATGCCAAACAAGGTTTTTGAAAGTATGGGACTATCAAAAAGCAGCACCATAAAATTGGCTCACTCTATGCGGTCATTGGATTTTACTTTGCAATTAAATAATATTCGTTGTCCAGTAACAATTTTGTGTGGCAAAAAGGATACTGCCAATCTAAAGGCTTCTAAAAGGCTAAAAGAATTGCTACCCCAAGCTACTTTGCACATCGTTCCAAATGCAGGACATGAACTCAATAAATATGCACCAAACACGATTGCAGAGATATTAAATCAGTAAATTTATCGTGCAAAAAATATAGTAAGATAAATTGTCTGACAGGTAAGCGATCTCTCTCACTTTCATCACAACATCCCACTGTCCTTAGAGAGATGGACGAAGTATAATGTAAGCAACAATCGAAGTTTCAGGAGGAAAATCATGAGCAGTAGGGGAATTTTTATTTTAGCGATTACATGGATTGTTATGTCACCGTTTTGGTTCTGGGCAGAAAATATTGCGTTAGGTATCATATGGCTATGTGGCGGAGTTATTGAACTATTTATCGCATTAGTGAGACGCAGCAAAGAGAAGAAAAGCAAGTAAATTCCAGTTTATAGGGATGATACAACAATTATTTTTGCATGGAAAAAAGAATTCGACGAGAAAGAAAAAAATACCTTTGGAATGGTAAATTGAATAAAACGGGGCAAAATATTACAAATCATATTGAAAAAACGGGGCAAAAGAGATACTGTTAAAAAGGGAGGAGGGAATTTATGTATAGAAAAGACTCTATTATCATAGAAGAATGGTTGAAAAGATCGGATAAAGCATTATTGGTAACAGGCGCCAGACAGATTGGAAAGACCTGGCTGATAAGAGAGGAAATTGCCAAAAGCGGATATCGTAAGTTTGAAGTTAATTTTATAGATCAGCCGGATTTGGTGGATTATCTCAATGTAAAAATGAGTGCGAATGAGTTTCTGGTGAAATTAAAAATGATTATGCCGGAGGATTGTAAGCCGCAGGAAACGGTCGTCTTTTTTGATGAGATACAGAAATGTCCGGAAATAGTGACAAAAATAAAATTCCTTGTAGAAGAAGGCAGCTTCAAATATGTAATGAGCGGATCCTTATTAGGAGTAGAGCTTAAGGGAATAACGTCGGTTCCGGTTGGATATTTAACTGTTTTGACAATGTATCCGATGGATTTTGAAGAATTCATGATAGCAAATAATGTGTCAAAAACAACTTTGGAAATGTTGAAAGCGAAATTTGAAACATGTCAGCCCGTGGATGAATTCATACATCAGAAGCTATTGTCGCTGTTTTTTATCTATCTAATTGTCGGAGGCATGCCGGATGCGGTAAAAATCTATATTGCTACAAAAGATATCCGGGAAGTGGATAAGGTACAACGGGATATCGTTGCGCTATATAAAGAGGATTTCTCTCAATATGAGAGTGAAGATAAAAAACTGAAATTGATATCTATTTATGATATCATTCCGGCAGAATTGAATAAACAGAATAAAAAATTTGTATTTACAATGCTGAATAAAGAGTTAAAGTTTGACAGATATGAAAACAGCTTTTTATGGCTGAAAGATGCCGGAGTTGCGTTACCGGTGTATAACGTGGAAGCTCCTGTTATTCCTCTCAAAGCGAGCAAGAGCAGTAATGTGTTCCGACTTTTTTCCAATGACACCGGTTTGCTTACCAGTGCATATCCGGCGGAAACCAAACTGGAACTGATCAATAAAAACAGCGAAGTAAATAACGGTGCTCACTTTGAAAATGCTGTGGCACAGCAATTAACGGCCAATGGTTTGGAACCTTATTTCTGTAAAAAGAAAAATATAGGGGAACTGGATGTTTTGGTCGAAATGGATGGGAAAGTGGTTCCCATTGAGGTGAAATCCGGGAAAGCTTACAAGGCACACAAATCCTTGGATAACTTTATGAAAATTTCTGATTATCATATTGAGAAAGCATATGTTTTATCGGTAGCAAATATGGAACAGGAGGGAGCCGTGGTATATCTTCCTATCTATATGTGCTATCTTTTAAAAGAACGGAAAATTGGAAAGTTAATCGTGGATCTAGACATGGAAGGGTTATAACACTGGGAGAAGTAATAAAACGGGATTTGTCGAATAAAGGAGCGAAATAGAAATGAAGATTCGCAAGGCAGAAAAAAAGGACATTCCAAGAATTCTTGCACTGTTGGGGCAGGTATTACAGATACATGCAGAGATCCGTCCGGATATTTTTATACCGGGTACTACGAAATACACCCCCTGCGAGCTGGCAGAGCTATTGGAACAGGAGGATCACCCTATCTATGTTGCCGTAGACGAGGACGATCTGTGCATGGGCTACGCATTCTGCCAACTCAGGGAGCAGCCCTTTTCCACTAATATGGTGCCCTTTAAATCATTGTTTATCGATGACCTTTGCGTTGACAAGCAGACACGGGGGCAGCATATCGGGGAAAGCCTGTTTGAATATGTGAAACAGCAGGCAAAAGAACTGGGCTGCTATGAAGTAACCCTGAACGTCTGGGCAGGCAACACTTCGGCAGAGCACTTTTATGAAAAGATGGGAATGAAGACAAAAGAACGGCAGATGGAATATATCCTGTGAGCCGGACGGAGGTGGCAAGCATGATTAAAATTGCATTTTTTGATGTCGATGGGACACTTTTGAAGATGGGTCATAAAGAATTAAGTGAGCGGACGCTGCATGCATTAATTTCTCTTCATCGGAATGGGGTGAAGCTGTGTATGGCGACCGGAAGAGGATATCTGTCGGCGCCGCGTTTTCCGGGGATTGATTTCGATGCTCTTCTGACCTTTAACGGTTCTTATGTAACAGTAGGAGACGAGATTATTTTTAAGTGCCCGCTTGATCGGATGGACAAGCTTCAGATCCTTCAGAATCTGAAAGGCATGCATAGGGCGGTAGCGATAAGTAACGAACATTTTATCATCACCAACGGTACAGATCCGGATCTGGAGCAGTATTTCAGATTCGGTAATGAGATGCTGAAAATCGATAAACAATTCGATGAACGGGTTCGTGAGGATATCTATCAGATGATGTGTGCCTGCCGGGAAGAAGAGTATGAGAGGATTCTCTATGGTACGCACCATACACAGATTACAGCGTGGTGGGATAGAGCGGCTGATATCATTCCTCTGGAATGTGGGAAGGGAAACGCTGTGCGCGCGGTACTTCAGCATTTTGGCTTTACAAAGGAGGAAGCCATCGCTTTTGGAGATGGCGTCAATGATATCGAGATGCTGGAAGCAGTCGGCACCGGTGTGGCCATGGGGAATGCGAAGGATGAGATCAAAGCCCACGCCACCTGCACGTGCAGATCGGTGGAAGAAGACGGAGTCTACGATTTTTGCTTAGAGCATGGGCTGATTACAATATAGGCATTGCTGCCCGCATTTCCTTCACTTTTCCGGCATCCACTGCTTCATATGCATTCTTTCGGTTTCTATCATAAGAGAAGTCCACGTCCTGCAGGGAGGCGGTCGCATCCGGCTGCCAGCTTCTGCAGGATGTATGAACCTGCTCTATGCTCGTATATTCCATCAGAGCGTTTACGTTTTGTGCATTCACGCCGCTTCCGGCTAAAAATGTGATATCCTTACCATACTGGCTTTGAAGCTTTTGCAATTGCGTTCTGCCCGACCATACATCGGGTGCACCACCACTGGTGAGGATCCGGTCCGCACCAAGTAAGATCAATGCTTCCACCGCACGTTCCTGCTGCGCAACACAATCAAACGCCCGGTGAAATACAGCTTCTTTTCCGGCGCTATGGATGAGGTCGATCATTTCCTGTGTCCGGTTCCTATGGATGGCATGGTCCTCTGTCAGGAAGCCGAAAGCAATACCGTCAGCTCCGTGCTCTAAAAGTATGCGGGCATCTAAGAGCATGGTCTCGTATTCATCCTGGGAATAGCAGAAGCCGCCTCCTCTTGGGCGGACCATTGTTACAATAGGGATGCTGCACAGCTCTTTTGCACAGATCAGATTGGCGGTAGAAGGTGTGAGACCACCCAGATACAGTGCACTGTTAAGCTCCACCCTGTCGGCACCATTTTGCCAGGCGGTTTTCACATCTTCGAAGCTGCCGCAGCAGATTTCCAATAATCCTTTCAAAATAATCCCCTCAATCAATACATGACATTATTGCGTATGACTCTTGTTTGCGGCTTCATTGATCAGCAACATGATTGTGTTGATCGCATCCATCTGGTGGCTGCGGCTCATGGCTTCTACATAATTCTGGCGGTTGAAGTACAGCTCATGCACCTTATCCACCAGCAGATTCGTCGTAATATCATCCTCATTCAGCACAATGGAATAACCCTGCGCTTCGAAGGAAGCGGCATTCAACAGCTGGTCTCCGCGGCTGCTGGCGGCAGGCAGGGGGATCAGAATGTTGGGCTTTTTCAGCGCCAGAAGTTCACAGATGGCATTGGCTCCGGCACGGGAAATCACCACGTCTGCCATGGCGAAAATATCCTTTAGTTCCGCCTTGATATATTCAAACTGTTTATATCCGGGTGTATTTAACAACAGGTTGTCGATTTTGTCCTTACCGCAGAGATGTACTACCTGGAAATCCTCCAGAAGCTTCGGCAATGCATCGCGGACAGCCTTGTTCACGTTAGCTGCACCCAGACTTCCGCCAATGACCATGATGACAGGTTTATTGGCAGTAAAGCCGCACATGTTCAGTCCGGCCAGCCGGCTGCCCTGTGCCAGCTCCGCACGAATGGGAGAACCGGTCAGGACAGCTTTGTCGGCAGGGATATTTTTCATAGTCTCCGGGAAATTGCAGCATACCTTTTCTGCCACGGGAATGCACAGCTTATTGGCCAGTCCCGGTGTCATATCCGATTCGTGGATGATACAGGGAATATGTAAGGAAGCTGCAGCGCGGACGACCGGGACGCTTACGAAGCCACCCTTGGAGAAGACTACATCCGGCTGGTAATTTTTCAGGTAATTTCTCGCTTCCACAAATCCCTTCATGACACGGAACGGATCGGAGAAGTTCTTCGGATCCAGGTATCTGCGGAATTTGCCCGTAGAAATGCCTGTGTAAGGAATGTTGAAATCCGCAATCAGCTTTTTCTCAATGCCTTCATAAGATCCCACATAGGCAATTTCATAGCCGGCCGCCTGCAACGCCGGTAATAAAGCAATATTGGGGGTTACATGTCCGGCAGTTCCGCCGCCGGTCAATACGATTTTTTTCATAATAAAATCCTTCTTGTCGGTGAGATTACTGTGCGATCATTTCTTCCAGGGCATGAGCCAGCTGGTCAGGACAGGAGGTAGGCTTGAAACCGCAGCGGATCCCCTTGAGACGGCTGATTGCTTCTTCCGGCTTCATTCCTTTTACCAGAGCACTGATTCCCTGCAGATTACCGTTGCATCCACCGGTGAATTTTACGGAATCAATAACACCATCCTTTAATTCTACATCGATCGAAGTGGAACAGGTACCTTTTGTCTTGTATATCATATGTAAAACCATCCTTTTCAAACTGAATTTCTAAGGAGTGATTATAGCAGATTTTCGGCATTTATACAACAATATGTACAAGGTTTTCTTTTCACGAAAAATGTAAAAGAAATACTTTTTCTGTTCGGCAACGTAGAAGAATGACGATGAAAAAACGTACAAAACAAGCCTCTAATACGTTATACTCTAAGGAAGCGATAGAAAGGAGCGCAGGTTATGTTTACGATTTTCAAAGAAGAAAAAGTGATCACAACCGGAATTCTGGTATTTCTGGGACTTAGTATTCTGGTGCGTCTGCTTCTGGCAGGATTTTACCATACGATGATAAAAGAGACAGATAATATGGCAACGACAAATAACCGCCTGTTGAAACAGTGTAAAGTAAAATTTGCAAATTGTTACCAGTTAAATGGTGGAGTATCAAACATTCCGGTGTTTGTGGACAAGTTCCTCAACCGGCTGGCGTTTGGACACCTATCCTTTGATGCCTGGTATCATCTGTCCGGCCAGTGCATGCTGTTTTCCATTGTGTTTGCCGGTATCGGGATCTGCAAGGGGATCATGGGCGGAAGGATGCTGGGGGAAATCCTGCCTTTTTACATAGTAAGTTTTTTAGGGATGTATCTGTATTTTTCTCTGTCGGCCATGATGGATATCAAGGGGAAACGCAGGGTTCTGAAGACGAATCTCATAGATTATCTGGAAAATCATCTGTCGGGCCGGATCTCTGTCACGGAACAGGATTATGAAAGACTCTACGGACCGGGAAGCCTGGGGGAGGAGATCAGTGCGGCCGGAAGAACGAGAGGACGACAGCAGAGAGCTTCCGGCAGGCGGACGGTGGAACTGATGCCGATCAGCAGCAGAATGGCGCAGCCGGAAGAAACGGGAGATCGTCTGGACAGAGAAGTATTTTCCGTAGAAAATGCCGCACATGAAAAGCCTGGAGAAAAGGTGCTGCCGCAGAGACCGGAGGATCCCGCCAGAGTCACGGAGGAAGAATTACAGGCATTGCTTCAGGAATTACTTACAGTATAGCGGAAAATGTCAGACGTCCGAAAGAATTCAGAAAACATTCCCCGGATCTATAGATATGTCTTGAAAATGAGATGTAACTTTGTTAAAATAAAAACGGATTTTTTAAGTAAGTAACGCAAGAATGCGTGATATATCTGCAAGATATAAGGAGGAGCATTATGAGCAGACAAGTTACATTTGATTATTCCAAGGCCGGCTCTTTTATTTCTGAAGAAGAGATCGGTTACATGAAGAAGCTTACCCTGGATGCGAAGGAGACCCTGGTATCCAAGACCGGCGCAGGCAATGATTTCCTGGGATGGATCGATCTTCCCGTAGATTACGATAAGGAAGAGTTCGCCCGCATCAAGGCAGCAGCGAAGAAGATCCAGAGTGATTCCGACGTTCTGTTGGTTATCGGTATCGGTGGTTCTTATCTGGGAGCCAGAGCGGCTATCGAGTTCTTAAGCCACAGCTTCTACAATGTACTGGATAAGAGTGTACGTAAGACTCCGGAGATCTACTTCTGTGGTAACTCCATCAGCTCCACCTATCTGAAGCACCTGATGGATGTAGTAGGCGACAGAGATTTCTCCATCAACATGATCTCCAAGTCCGGTACCACCACAGAGCCCGCTATTGCTTTCCGTGTATTCAAGGAGAAGCTGGAAGCTAAATACGGCAAGAAGGGCGCGGCAGAGAGAATTTATGCTACCACCGATAAGGCGAAGGGAAGCTTAAAGCATCTGTCCGATGAGGAAGGTTACGAGACCTTCGTAGTACCCGATGATGTAGGAGGACGTTTCTCCGTACTGACCGCTGTAGGTCTGTTACCGATCGCTGTCAGCGGTGCTGATATCGACAAGCTGATGGAAGGTGCAGCCAGCGGAAGAAAGCGTGCCCTGGAGAATGATTTCGAAGAGAACGATGCTTTACAGTATGCGGCTCTGCGTAACATCTTACTGCGCAAGGGCAAGAGTGTCGAGATCCTGGCGAACTATGAGCCCGCTGTTCACTATGTAAGTGAGTGGTGGAAGCAGCTGTTCGGTGAGAGCGAAGGTAAGGACAACAAGGGTCTGTTCCCCGCAAGCGTGGATCTGACCACCGATCTGCATTCCATGGGTCAGTTCATTCAGGACGGTTCCCGTGTAATGTTCGAGACCGTGATCAATATCGACACTCCGAGAGAGGAGCTTACCATCGGCGAGGAGCCTGTAGATCTGGATGGTCTGAATTATCTGGCAGGCAAGACCGTTGATTTCGTCAATAAGAGCGCTATGAACGGAACCATTCTGGCACATACCGACGGTCAGGTTCCCAACTTCATGGTAACCGTTCCCGAGGTAAATGAGTTCTATCTTGGCGAGCTGTTCTACTTCTTCGAGTTCGCATGTGGTGTCAGCGGATACCTGCTGGGCGTAAATCCTTTCAACCAGCCCGGTGTAGAGAGCTACAAGAAGAACATGTTCGCTCTGCTTGGCAAGCCCGGTTATGAGGCACAGAGAGAAGAACTGCTGAAGAGATTGTAAGCCACAGAGGCGGGATCACTCCGGCAGTAATATGTTTCAAAAGAAGAAAAGGACAGCGTAATGAATTGATTTCATTACGCTGTTGCTGTATGATGGAATAAGTAAGTAGGGCGATAGCCCGGAGAAATCGTTTATTCTACTATGTTATTATGCTATTACGAAAAGAAAACAAAAGACAGGAGAAATTGCAAGAGATGAAGATTGTTTTACTGGAGAGAAACAGCGCCGGCACGGATGTGCCGGTGGACTGCTTTAATGAATTGGGAGAAGTGACCAGTTACCCGAATACCGTTACTGCACAGGAAGTGGCAGAGCGTGTGGGCGATGCGGATGTCATTGTCTGCAACAAGGCTCCCATGAAAGAGGAATCCCTGAAGGATTGCCCCAATGTGAAGCTGATCTGTGAGCTTGCCACCGGATACGACAACTGTGATCTGGCATATTGCAAGTCCAGAGGCATCAAGGTGGCAAATGTGGTGGACTATTCCACAGCCATGGTGGCACAGCATACTTTTACTCTGGCGCTGGCATTGAGCCAGAAGCTGCCCTACTATGATGAATATGTAAAATCCGGCGCTTACAGTGCACAGGATCGTTTTTCTAATTTTGACAGACCTTTTTATGAATTAGAAGGTAAGACATGGGGCATTGTAGGAATGGGGAATATCGGCAGGAGAGCCGCAGCGATCGCTGCCGCTTTCGGCTGTAAGGTAATCTTTTATTCCATCACGGGCAAGAGCACCTGTACGGATTATCCGCAGGTGGACAAGGATACCCTGTTAAAAGAGAGCGATTTCCTGTCCCTGCATTGTCCGTTAAGTGACTTATCCCGTAATTTCATTGATAAGGAAGCCCTTCGTAAGATGAAAAAGACAGCAATCCTCATCAATGTGGCAAGAGGCTCCGTGGTAAATAACGCTGATCTCTATGAAGCACTGGTGGCCAGAGAGATTCAGGCAGCAGGTCTGGATGTCCTGGAAAAGGAGCCTTTGGAGTTATCTAATCCTTTAAGCCAGTTAAAAGACAGTAACAAGCTGATCATCACACCGCACCTGGCATGGGCCAGCGTGGAGGCACGTACCCGTTGCGTACAGGGCGTCTACGAGAACATTAAGGCATTTATGCGTGGTGAGAATCGTAACGTGGTAAATTTATAAGCCATACGGTGGTATAGAATTTCATAAACAGTGATTAAGATATACACAAATGTCTTTGGAATGCTTGCATTTAAGGGGATATTTGTGTATATTTGTTATTTGTAGTTAACTATTTATAGGGCGAAGTAACCACATGAGCAAAAAGAAAGCCTCGTAGAGGCGATTTTGCGAATGGGGTTCTGAATAGTTTTGTTAACCTTAGCACAGAGAAATGAGGAACAATATGGTAGAAAAAATAAAGGCACTTTGGATCAAGTATGAAGAGATCATTGCATACCTGATCGTAGGCGGACTGACCACGGTCGTATCCTGGGCAGCAAAATTCCTGGCAAACTTCCTGTTATTTGACAACACAATGTATCCAACACCCTTTCAGAATGTTGTATTAAGTGTTATCAACTGGACGGCGGGTGTCATTTTCGCATATTTTACCAACCGTAAGTTTGTATTCAAGAGCAATGCTCCGATGCTGTCCGAAGCACCGAAATTCGTACTTTCCAGAGTATCCACGCTGATCCTGGATATGGTAGTGATGCAGGTACTGACCGCAATCGGTGTAAATCTGCTGGTGGCAACCCTGATCTCCGCAGTTCTGGTCATCATCGGCAACTATGTATTCAGCAAGCTGTTCGTATTCAACAAGAAAAAAGACGGCGGAGCAGAAGAGGCAAAATAAATATATTAACTTGCAAGAGTATTATAAAAGCAGTCCGGAACTGGCAGAAGATAGAAAATCTGCTGGTCTCCGGACTGCTTTTTATGTGCAATTTATATTTGGAGTTATGCCAGATAAGCCTTCAACAATTCCAGCGTTGCGGCAACTGCATCCTTGTGGGAACGCTCGTAGCCGTGGGAAGCGTAGACACCTGGGCCGATGAGTCCGTGTCTGGCATCAATACCGGCGCTTAATGCGGCATCAGCATCGGAGCCGTAGTAGGGGTAAACATCTGCGGCGTAGTCGATATGATTGTCTTTTGCAGCCTGGATCAGCCCTTTGACCACATCATAATGATAAGGTCCGTGGCCGTCCTTGACGCAGATGGATACCTGACGATCCGTGCATTCCAGACCCTCTCCGACGCAACCCATATCTACGGACAGCAGTTCCTCCACATCTTCCGGAGCGGAAGCGCAGGCACCGTGACCCACTTCCTCGAAGACCGTGATATGTTGGTAGACCTTACGGGACAGCTTCAGATCCTCGTCTTTTACATATTTTGCGAAGCCAAGCAGAATAGCGGTGCTGAGCTTGTCATCCAGAAAACGGCTCTTGATGTAACCGGACTCCGTGATGCGGGTCCGGGGATCCATGCAGACGAAGGAACCGTTCTCAATACCCAGTGCCTTGACATCTTCCCTGGAAGATACCTTTTCATCCAGCAGGACTTCCACGGAATCGAAGGTACGCTCGGACCTCTGGTAATCGCCGTTGACATGGATGGAAGCATCCGTCAGCTGTACGGTGCCTTCGTATACTTTGCCGTCCAGCGTATAGATACGGCAGTTCTCGGTCTCGATATTGTTGGCGTTTAAGCCGCCGACCTTAGTCAGACGGAGACGGCCGTTGCTCTTGATCTCTGCCACCATGCCGCCCAGCGTGTCTACATGGGCCATGGTCAGAACTGCGTTGTCTTTACCGCCGATCTCTACGAGAACGCCGCCCTTTTTGGTCTTGACCGGTTTGTAGCCGAGGCGCTTGTACTCTTCACAGAGGTAATCCGTTACTTTTTCCGTGAAGCCGGAAGGGCTGTCGATAGCCAGCAGGGCTTCGGCCTGTTTTAAGATATATTCAATGTATTTCTTTTCTTTTTTCATGTTAATATGCATGCCTTTCTATTGCCTGCAAAGTCTGTGCAGCAGGCATTGTTTTCGATCCACAGGACAGCCGCCCGGATCAGATCCGGGGCATCATAGCCTCTACCAGCTTGGCGGAGTGGAGCGCTGCGGCCTTTTCAAAGGTAGGATAATCCATCTCGGCACTGTCATCCGCCTTGTCGGAAATGGCACGGATGATGACAAAGGGAATACCGTTCAGGTAAGCACCGTGGGCAATGGAAGCCCCCTCCATCTCGGCACAGTCCCCCTGAAATTCTTTGATCAGTCGGTCCTTGACTTCTTTGCTGGAAATGAACTGATCTCCGCTGACTACACGCCCGGTATGAACGTGAATGTCCGGATTGACCTCCTGACAGGTGCTGGCAGCAACCTCGATAAGATGCTCATCTGCAAGGAATTCCCGACATCCCAGCTGGGGAACTTCCCCAGGCTTGTAACCGAAAATGGTGGCATCTACATCATGGTGCAGGGCATCCTTGGAGATCAGAATATCTCCGATGTCCAGAGCGGCATTCAGGGATCCTGCCACACCGGTGTTGATGATGGCAGTGACCTGAAAAAGGTCTGCCAGAATCTGTACGCAGAGAGCGGCATTGACTTTGCCGACACCACTGCGGACGATGACTACGGGAGTACCGTTCAGGGTACCCTCGTGAAATTCCATATTTGCTTTGGTCGTGATATTAGTGGTGGTCATGTGAGCCTTGAGAGTTTCCACTTCCAGCTCCATGGCACCGATGATTCCGATTTTTTTCATGTGTGTTTCCTGTTCTTTCTTAAATAATTGTAATCACTCCGGATATACCAGACGGCTGTCGTCAATGCCGTACAGCACATTATCCAGATAGCGTTTTGCCAGATAGTTGGCCATACCCAGATTCATATCCAGATAGTTGCCGCAGTCTTTGGGAGAAGCACCGGGTACCTCACCCTTGTAATCGCGGATGAATTCAAACATTTCCACCATCAGAGGAACAATATCCTTAGAAGAGAGATCTCCGGCCAGCAGCAGATAGAAGCCGGTACGGCATCCCATGGGGCCGAAGTAGACGGTCTTGTCCTTGTATTCCGGATGATTGCGCAGGAAAGTTGCACCCAGATGCTCGATGGTGTGTACTTCTGCGGTATTCATCACAGGCTCTTCGTTGGGACTGGTCATACGCAGATCGAAGGTGGTGATGACCTCTGCACCGATGTGATCCTTGCGGGATACATAGACACCGGGCTGAAGCTTGATATGGTCAATGGTGAAGCTTGCTATTTTTTCCATGATATTCTCCATTCCGCACAATCTTTCAGGTTAATAATTGCGCTTTTTCTCTGCATAGTATACACTAATTCAGTAGAAAAGAAAATAGCCGGAGGGATAAGAGTATGAAGCATTCAGCGGAATATTATATAGAGCATCTGGAAATGGAGCCCCATGTGGAGGGCGGTTATTTCAAGGAATGCCTGCTGGAAAAAGAAGAGAGGAACCTGTGGAGCAGCATTTATTTTATGCTGGCAAAGGGGGAAGTGTCCCATTTTCATCGCCTGAAGTCGGATGAGGTATGGTATTATCATGACGGCAATGCGTTGACGATTTATATGATCGATGAGGCCGGAAAACTCACAGCGGCGAAACTTGGGCTGGACCTGGAAAAGGGAGAAGTCCCGCAGGTACTGGTTCCGAAGGGAATGATCTTCGGGTCTGCCATGGAGGAAGAGGGTTTCAGTCTGGTGGGCTGTATGGTTTCACCCTGTTTTAAATATGAAGAATTTGAACTGTTTGAACGGAAAAAACTATTGGAAAAATATCCGGAACACAGCGATGTGATCCTGCGTCTGACCCGTGAGTAAGCACTTACATTCGCAAAGTAGCGCAATAAAGCGTTGCATTCTGCCATTTTGTGTGTTATACTAGCTTCGCGTGCAGATGACTGCATGCACAATAAGGGTTATGAGAGGGAGAAAGAAAATGAAAAAATTTGTTGGAATTATTGTAGCAACTGTACTGGCATTTAGTCTGGTAGGATGTGGTCCTGTAGACAGCGCAATTCAGAATATTGCAAGTTCCGGATCCAATACCAGCAGCAAGAGTGGTGTGGTAACCGCAGATGATGACGGCTATGCAGAAGGACGTATGGGAGATGTAATGAGAACTTACTTCTTCGATTACACTGTAAACAGCGCATATACCTGCAATGACTATGAAGGATATACCCCTTCCGAGGGAAATAAGCTGTTAGTAGCAGAAGTAACCGTTAAGAACACCGATCGTTCTACCGTTACCATGTATGACACCGATTTCCAGATCCAGTGGGGCGATGATGATAACGATGACGCATACGCTGCACCTATCACCTACTATGGTAACACTGTAAGTGACGAACAGCTGCCGGAAGAGTATGATCTGGGTGTTAACGAAGAGAAAACCGGTCTGCTGGTATATGAAGTACCGGAAGATTCCAAGGATTATTCCATTTCTTATCTGGAGCAGTTCTCCAATGACACTGAGGGAGATGTATTCTTCGTATTCTTTACTGCAAAGGATAAGTAAGAGAAAACAAATAAGTAAGACTGGCGGTTTTTCCTGTAAAAAAGAACCGGAGTACTGTGGATCACAGTGTTCTGGTTCTTTTTTGCAGTTTATTTTTAATTTATAATTATATAATTTTTCCTTAATTGACATACTTATATATGCGTGTTATAGTACAAATAGAACAAGGGAGAGGAAGAAAGATCAAGAGATTGATCGAAGATCCTCTGACAGGTTCCGAAATTCTCCGGTGGTTGCCGGAGGACAAAAGGTAAGAGGTATCGAAAGACACCGACATATGTTTAATAGAAAAGGAGAGATGACTTATGTTATTACCTAGCATTTTTGGAGAGAACTTATTTGATGACTTTTTTGATGATGTACCTTTCTTTGACAACAGAGCAGAGAATCAGATAGAGAAGAAACTGTATGGCAGACATGCACATAATGTAATGAAGACCGATATCAAGGAGACCGATGACAACTATGAGTTGATCGTTGATCTGCCCGGCTTCAAGAAAGATGAGATCAAGGTTTCTCTGGAGGATGGTTATCTGACCATTGAGGCTGCCAAAGGTCTGGATGAGGATGAGCAGGAGAAGAAGACCGGTAAATACATCCGCAAGGAGCGTTATGCCGGAGCTTGCCAGCGTAGCTTCTATGTTGGTGACAACCTGACTCAGGAGGATATCAAGGGCGAGTTCAAACATGGTATCTTGACTTTGAATGTTCCTAAGAAGGAAGCAAAGCCTGCGGTAGAGACCAATAAATACATCGCAATCGAAGGATAATCCTTTAAATAAAAAAACCGTTGCCCCGTGAGGGACAGCGGTTTTTTTTCGTGTACGATGAGCCAAGTACAGATTTGTGCCTGCACAAGAATCTGTATGTGGCGGATATTCAGGACAGCTGGCGTTTCCGCAGGACAGCCCGTTCCTTTTTTATAATATACTGTTCCAGTCCCGGCACCGGATTGTTCAGGCGGCAACCGTAGAGGAACAGTCCGTTTTCCAGTTCCTGTATCCGTGCCACGAGACCATAGAGATGAAAGTTGAAATTCTCAGCGGTCTCGTCCATGTGGTCATTCAGAACCGCATGAACCGTCTGGTTGACCTCTAATTTCAAGTCTTCCCTGCTGACCACGGAAAAACCGTTATAGCTGATATCCTTAATAATGGCATCGTGGGCGGCACGGTTCAGACCACATTGTACGGCAGTCTCAATGCCAATATAGCATCGGTAGCTTTGTCGTCGGTTATAGGTCTTGCTTCCGGCAATGGAGGAGACAGTATAGCACAGTGTTCCATCGGAAAGCTTTACTACATTGGTAGTAACGTTTTTGAACAGCTGCGGTTTATCCTCCGGAAGTGTGACAATGAGATCTACAATCAGGCCTTTTCCACGGAAAGAGATAATTTTATCATCAGTAAACACACCCTGCGCCAGCAAAGTGTGCCTGTGAGGATATACCTCCAGAATTTTGGATTCAAATTGAAGCTGCTCGGTATTAAGATTGATCAAAAAGCTAAGGGATAACCCTGCTGTCAAGTCATCGATCTGCATAAGTCTGGTGGTCTCCCATCTTTACAAAATTATTTAATTCACCATTTTTGCATTGGGATAGATGCGTTCCATCCGTGCATCCGGGTAATGGGTGTCTAAAAATTGTTCCAGTCCGTTAAGCTCTGTAGTTTCCACGGAATAGGAAGCGCCGTTGCGCTCCGTATATCTGGCCAGCGCCAGTGCGGAGATCAGCATATTGACAATCATAAATACTATCAAAATATTGCAGACAATTGTGCCGGTTCTTTTCGGAATCTTTTCAATACAGCCGGAAAGTTTCGGATAGATCAGCCGCATCCATACCACAGCGGCAATTCCCCAGAAGAAACAGTACAGCAGATTGATACGGCCGCCCAGATTAAAGGCAAATCCACTGTAGTCCCAGAAGATTGTGCCGAAGACCATTTCCGTGAAGACACTGCAGATATATTCGTAAGCACCGCCCAGCAGGGTACCTGCCAGAAAAATAGTACTGTCGCTCTTGTTGCGGTAACGGTAGAGCAGCAGGGTAAGGAAGGCACAGCCCAAACCCCAGACAATACTGAAAGGCCCGTAGATGACACTGCTGCGGCTCATCCAGACACCTGCGGTGATACGGCAGAAGATCGTTTCCGTAATGTCACCTAACAATGCACCGATGAAGAAGAGGGAAAACAGTTTGTAAAAGCAGCAGCCCTCGGCAAAGACGGTGGATTTTTTATGTTCTTCTCTGGCTTTTACCAGAGCATCCAGGCTGATAGAAGGATATGATTTCTGCAGTCGCTTCTGTATATGTCTTGTCAGGGCATTTTCCAGAAAACGGGAAGTCTGGCCCAGCCCTTCTGTAATCTGATCCAGGCGGGCGGTCTGCTTTTCCAGAGAGGCCTCCACCCGGTGCTTTGCCTGTACCTGTAGGCTTAAAGTAGATAAAGCGGAACCAACGGTGTCCAACAGGAGCAGCCCGCCCAGCACCAACAGAAGTACAACGGAAAGCAAGTGCGGAATGCGGTCAAAAAGTCCGCATAATAACGGATCTGCAAACATTACCGTCACAACACTTAAAGCACCCCACAGCAGGGAAAAAGGCAGGCAGATGTAGCCACCTACGTTGTAGCGGAAACGGGAGTAATCCCACAGCTTTTTCTTATAGACCTTTTCGAAGAACATGCCGGTGGAATATTCCAACAGGGAAGCCAGTACAAAGCCACCCAGGAACAGGAAAAACGGGTCTTCCGTTAGTTCCGGCAGGAAAATCTCGAACAATATGGCACCAAAACCGTAGATCGGGCATAGGGGACCCGCTACGAATCCGCGGTTAACGAATTTCCGATGCTGCACCGCAGCAGCACATACCTCAATACACCATCCAATAAAGGAATAGAAGAAAAACAACCAGAACAGGCATAACCAGGTTATTGTCATAGGGGCACCTCTTTCGTCGAAGATTGTCGAACACTGTTTTGTTCCATCATATCACAACGAAAGAGGTTGTGCTATCATTAATGTAAATAAGAGATTTTGTAATGAGAAAGTTCTCTATTACAGAACAAGAAGTTAATTATAGACAAAAGATGTAAGACGAATTTATCAAAATGTGCTATTGCTTTTTTAACTTTAAAAATTATATAATGTGGTTACGAAATGAAGAACACAATTACCAAATGGAGAACGCAAGATGGTAAATGAGGCAGAAATAAAAGTAAAGAGTCTGCAAAAAGCTCTTGAAATTTTGAACTGCTTTACGAAAAAAAGCAGTTGGGGTGTGACAGAGATCAGCGAACAGCTGGATCTGAATAAAAGTAACGTACATAATATTTTGTCTACGTTCAAGGCAATGGGGTATCTGGATCAGGATGATGAGAGTGGCAGATACAAGCTAGGACTCAGTGTGTACTCCTTGTGTTATTCTCTGGGACAGAACTTAAGCATCGGTAGTGTGGCAGCTCCGTATTTACAGGAGCTTGCAGATATGGCAGGCGAGCGAGTCTATCTTGCAATCCCACATGAACAGGAGATTATCTACGTGACTTCTGCGTATCCGAAGACCTCCATTGACCTTATGCGGCCGATCATGGGTGAACATGCACAGATGCATTGTACCGGGCTGGGCAAGGCAATGTTGGCGTATCTTCCGGAGGAGAAACAGCGGGCCTACGCAGCCAGGAAGCTGGAAGCCTATACCGATTATACGATCACGGATGGAGATGTACTGTTGAAGGAACTCCGGGAGATCCGGCAGCGTGGTTACGCAATAGACAATATGGAACATGAATTTGGTGTAAAATGTGTGGCGGTTCCGGTACTTGGCAGAAACGGCCAGGTGGTGGCAGGAGTGAGTATCACAGGACCTTCCCTGAGATTCTATGACGAACGGATCCAGTCACTGGCAAAGGAATTACAAAATAAAATACGGGAATTACAAAACATTCTTTATTAAGTTAAAAATGTGAAAAAGGGGATTGAGAAATCAATCCTTTTCAAAAAGATATTTTAGAGAACAGAGTTCTCTAATACAGAACACAAGAAACAATGATTGCACAGAAGGAGAGATAACATGAAAACATCGCCGTGGAAGAAGATCAAGAAATGCAAATATCTGTACATTATGATGTTACTTCCGATCATCTATTACATCCTGTTCCATTATCTGCCTTTGTACGGGGTACTGATCGCATTCAAGGATTACAAGATTGCGAAGGGTGTATGGGGAAGCTCCTGGGTGGGCTTTAAATGGTTCCAGAAGTTCCTGATGGATCCTTATTTCTGGAAACTGGTGAAAAATACATTACTGTTAAATATCTATGGACTGCTGTGGGGCTTCCCGGTACCGATTCTCCTGGCACTGATGTTGAACGAAGTAACAAATGCCAAGTTCAAGAGAGTGATCCAGACCGTCAGCTATCTGCCCCATTTCATTTCCACTGTGGTTGTCTGTGGTATGGTAATGAACTTCCTGTCTCTGGACGGAATCATCAATCAGCTTATCGCGGCATTCGGTTTTGATAAGATCCAGTTCATGGTATTGCCCGAATGGTTCCGTACCATATTTACGGCATCCGGTATCTGGCAGACCTGTGGATGGACTTCCATTATTTATCTGTCGGCACTGACCTCTGTGGACCAGGAGATTCTGGAGGCGGCAATGATTGACGGAGCAAACCGTTTCCAGAGAATTAAGTCGGTAACGCTTCCCTCTATTGCACCGACCATCTCCATTATGCTGATCATGCAGATCGGACGATTGATGTCCCTGGGATATGAGAAAATAATCCTGTTGTATAACGGATCTACTTATGAGACTGCGGATGTTATTTCCACTTATGTATACAGACGAGGTATTCTGAGTGCAGACTTCAGTTATTCTACAGCGGTGGGTCTGTTCCAGTCAGTAATCGGTGTGATCCTGTTGGTAGCATCCAACCAGATATCGAAAAAACTCAGTGACAGCAGCTTGTGGTAGGAGGACAGAAATGGCTAAGAAAGTAAAAATAAAAAGCAAAAAACCGCAGGGAATCGGCAGCAAAATATTTGATGTTGTGAATTACCTTCTGCTGGCGATCCTCGGATTCATTATGTTCTACCCGATGTTTTATGTATTTATTGTGTCTATCAGTTCTTCGCAGTATATCAACCAGGGACTGGTAACACTGTTCCCCAGAGGAATTAATTTCGATGCCTACAAGGCGGTATTCGAGAACCAGAGAATCTGGAGCGGATATAAGAACACTTTTTTATACACAGGTCTGGGAACCCTGATCTGTCTGGTGCTCACCGCAATGTGTGCATATCCTCTTTCCAGAAAGGATTTTTACGGACGTAAGGTATTTACCGTGCTGATCATGATCACAATGTTCGTAAACGGCGGTATGATCCCTACCTATCTGGTGATCAATAAGCTTCATATGATCAACACTATGTGGGCCATCGTTCTGCCGCCCGCCATCAGTACCTATAATATGATCGTCATGAGGACTTCCTTCCAGGCGATCCCGGATTCCCTGGTAGAATCCGCATATCTGGACGGTGCAAATGACATTACGATCTTCAGTAAGATCGTCCTGCCGCTGTCCAAACCGATCATCGCAACCATGACTTTATACTATGCCGTGTACCATTGGAACAGCTACTTCCCTTCCATGCTGTACCTGAATGATCAGAAAAAATATCCTGTACAGGTTGTCATGCGTGACATCGTAATACAGGGTGACACCTCCGAGATCACGGGAAGTGTCAACATCATCGCAACCAACTATAAATATGCGGTGATCATTATTTCCATCGTACCTATTCTGCTTGTATACCCTCTGTTACAGAAGTACTTCACAAAGGGTGTTATGGTCGGAGCAGTTAAGGGATAAAGAAACAAACTATAAAGTAAGAATGTATTTAAGAAAAGGAGAGGTTAAATGAAAAAGAAAGCATTCCAAAAACTGACAGCCTTATTGGCAGTAACAGCAATGAGCGCATCGCTGTTGACAGGATGTGGTTCCGATGCTTCCGGCAGCAATGATGCCGCAACAAACAATGCACAGGAGAGCGCTACAAGTGCGGGGACACAGGAAGCAAACAGCGAGCATCCTTCTTGGATCAGCGAGGATCCTCTGGAGATCAGCATTATGGTCATGGACTCTAGCCAGCAGCCCATGGCACAGGACAGCAAGTCCCACGAGGCAATTTTTGAAGCAACCAATGTAAAGCTGGATTTCCAGATCGTACCTTCTAGCAGCTATGATGAGAAGAAAAACATTGCGCTGTCTACACAGAATTTCCCGGATATCATTTATCTGAGAAGCGCAAGTGATATTTCCGATTTCGCATCCGAGGGTATTTTTGAGCCTCTGAGCCAGTATATCAACGAAGAGACCATGCCGAACTTCTACAAGTTCTGGCAGCAGTATCCCGAAATGCAGAGATACATGGTAGACGGCGAAATGTATGTATTCCCTGTAGTACTTCGTGATGAGTGGGCCAACGGCTTCGGCCCTGTAATCCGTACCGACCTTTTGGAAGAGAACGGCATCGCAACTCCTTCCACATGGGATGAAGTACTGGATGCACTGGCACAGTTAAAAGAGATTTATCCTGACAGTACTCCCTGGGCAATCAGAAAGGGAACTGCAAACCTGTTAAAGACCACTTCCTACATGTTAGGTTCCGGCTTCGGTTCTGTATCCGCAAGCTCCGGTATGTACTGGGATGAGGATCTGGGCAAGTATGTATACGGTCCCGCAGATACCAATTTCAAAGAAGTTCTGAAGTTCCTGAACAAGGCATATACCACCGGCGTTCTGGATCAGGAATATGCAACAACCGATTCTGATTCCATGACAACCAAGTGCAGCAGCGGTCAGTCCTTCTTCTTCGTAGATAACAGTGGATTCGGTCAGAACTACACCAACGAACTGCGTAAGATCGACGGTAACGAGAATGCTACCTTTCAGGTACTGCCGATTCCCGAGAACAGTCTGGGTGAGAGACGTGCCGTGTCCTACGATACAAGATTCGGTAAGCTGTATGCAATCAATGCAAATGCCAAGAATAAAGATCAGATCATTAAATTCATCGATTGGATGTACTCCATGGAGGCTTCCGACATTACCAACTACGGTATCGAGGGTGAGACCTTCCAGTACAACGCAGACGGCGAGGCAGAATATATTTCCGATTATGTAATGCAGTTCAAGGATGCATCTCCTTCTGACTACTATGCATGCTGGACAGATATTGGTGCAGGCAAGCTGGACTTCTCCATGTATGCATGCAACATTAAGACCCAGCGTGAGATCCAGATGATCACCGGAAGCTGGTCCGATCTGACAGAAGATTACTGGAAGATCATCAATGAGGATGACGCTTATGTACAGCCTCACATTGCACCTTCCTTTACTACCGAAGAGGCAGACCGTGTGAAAGAACTGACCACTGATCTGGATACCTTCTTCACACAGGAATACGATAAGTACATTACCGGCAAGGAATCCATCGACAACTGGGATGCACTGATCAAGAAAGCTGAGGATATGGGCGTAAGAGAACTGGAGCAGCTGTGGAATGACGCAGAAGCCCGTGCCGTAGCAGAAACCAAATAGGTCATCGGACAAAGGAAAGTAACAGAACATAACACAGAGTGAACGGGCAGGTTACCCGTTCATTCTGCTAAAAAGAGAGAATCAGGCAATGGAAGGT
Source organism: Clostridium sp. AM34-9AC (assembly GCF_003480225.1). NCBI lineage: Bacteria > Bacillati > Bacillota > Clostridia > Eubacteriales > Clostridiaceae > Clostridium > Clostridium sp. AM34-9AC. The sequence continues at coordinate 58,397 of NZ_QUIU01000018.1, read as the reverse complement.
GTGACTGACAGTATGAAGATTACAAATTATACACAGGAATTTATCACGGATGATAACAAACCCTTTGACAGTGCCCATGCCTCAACACTGCTGGAATTAAAGGACGGCGGCATTCTGGCGGCATGGTTTGGCGGTGCATGGGAAAAGAACCCGGACGTAGCGATCTGGACAGCAATACGTGATAAGGACGGCTGGGGACAACCGGTAAAGGCAGCGGATGTAAGAGGAGTTGCCATGTGGAATCCCGTACTTTTCCGTAAGGAGGATGGAAAAATTATCCTTTTCTATAAGGTCGGCAAGCTGATCTCGGAATGGGTGACCTGGTATATGGAAAGCGAAGATGAAGGACACACCTTTTCAGAGCCGCAGGAACTGGTACCCGGAGATATCGGAGGAAGAGGCCCTGTCAAGAATAAACCTATCCGGTTAAGTGACGGCACCGTACTGGCTCCCGGATCTCTGGAAGGGGAATTGTGGGACGGATTCGTGGATATCTCCAAAGATGACTGCCGCACCTGGGAGAGAAGCGATCTGGTGCCGCTGCACAGACTGGCGATCACAGATAAGGGCGTTCATAATGTGCAGGTGATCGACAGACCTTATGACAGACACTATATCTACGGAAAAGGGATTATTCAGCCTACCCTCTGGGAGGATCGGGACGGAAAAGTACATATGCTCTGCCGCAGCAGCAGCTCCCGTATCATCCGCAGCGATTCCGAGGACGGCGGAAGAACATGGTGTCTGGCATATGATACCGGGCTTCCCAACAATAACAGCGGTATCGATCTGGTCAAATTAAAGAACGGCGATCTGGTGCTGGTCTACAATCCCAGAGAGAATCTGCCCGGCTATTACAAGGGACCGAGAACACCGCTTAGCGTTGCATTGTCCAGAGACAACGGAGAGACCTTTGAGATCCTCTGTACGTTAGAGGATCAGAGAGGCGATTATTGTTATCCTTCCGTAATCTGCAACGACAACAATAAGATTATGATCACTTATACCTGGAAACGGGAAAAGATTGTGTATGTGAGCTTTACATTAGAGGACTGATTATGAAAGACAGCAACAGGACAAAGGAAGACATCTACAGAAAATTTCAGAATCCGGCAAAAGAATACTGGGGAACTCCTTTCTGGTCCTGGAATGCGGAAATTACCCCGGAAGAAGTCAGACGTCAGGTAAGAGAGCTTTATGGGCAGGGAGTCGGAGGATTCTTTATTCACTCCCGGGATGGTCTGGAGACTCCCTATCTGGACAGAGAATGGATGGACTGCGTGGAGGCGGCGGTGGATGAAGCAAAACAACTGGGCATAACGGCCTGGCTGTACGATGATGACCGCTGGCCCTCCGGCAATGCCGGAGGAATGGTGGCAGCCGGAGGAGATGCCTATCGTCTGAAAGGACTGACCCTGCAGGTATGCGACACCTGTGACTCTGCGGTATGGAAGGAAGAACATCTTATTGCCGTATTTACCGCATTGGTACAGGGAGATGCCATTTATTTTCTGAAGCGGCTGGAAAATGCCATGACAGAAGTTCCGGAGCCGGAAGAGAAAAAACAGCATCCCGGATGCAGACAGGTGTTTCTCGTTCTGCGCCTGGAAATATCGGCAAAAAGTGAATGGTTCAACGGGGAAACACCGGTGGACAATCTGAATCCGGATACGGTACAGAGATTTCTGCATCTGACCCATGATAAATATCTGGAACGGTTTGGAGAGGAATTCGGCAAAACAATTCCCGGAATTTTTACAGATGAACCCAGTCTGGCGGACACACATTCCGCCTTTGGGGCAGACCGGAGCTGGATTCCCTGGACTTACGGATTCGCAGAGTATTTCCGGGAGAAGAACGGCTATGATCCTGTTGACAAAATTCCTTTATTCTTTTTTGAAGGAGAAGGCAGTGCGAAAATACGGCATGATTATTGGCATGCGATTACATTACGTTTTAGTGAAAACTATTCCAAACAGATTGCTGTATGGTGCAGAGAGCATCATTTGATTATGACAGGTCATTTCCTTCAGGAAGATAAACTTGGGCTATCTACCAGAGTCAGCGGAGCGACCATGCCACTGTATGAATATGAGGATATTCCGGGAGTGGATATCCTTCAGGATAAGACGGACGAATTTCTTACCGTGAAGCAATGTGTCAGCGTGGCACACCAGATGGGGAAAAAGAATGTCATCTCCGAGACCTATGGCGTGACCGGATGGGATTTTACCTTCGAAGGACAGCGGCATATCGGAGACTGGCAATACGCATTGGGCGTGAATAAGCGATGCCAGCATCTGGCGTTATATTCCCTGACGGGCGGCAGGAAGAGAGACTGTCCTCCGGGCTTCGGCTACAATATCCCCTGGTGGAGTAAAGATCATGTGGTGGAGGATTATTTCGGGCGGCTGAGTGCCGTGCTGGAAGAAGGTTCTCCCAGCCAGCAGTATCTGTTGCTGCATCCGGCGACTACGGCATGGAGCATGATGGGGGCCAGTCCCTATGGCAATCCTGTGCGCCGCAAGGAACGGGATCTGCAGAAGGTCAACGAATACGGATGGGAATATAATACGCTGCTGGAAAAGCTTTGCAATCATCATCTGGATCCCGATCTGGGGGATGAGATTCTGTTGGCTAGGCACGGATCTGTAGAACAGGGCAGACTGATCCTGGGGAAAATGCAGTACCGGACAGTGGTTCTGCCGAAAATCCGTACTATGCTGGGCAGTACCTGCCGGCTTCTGAAAGAATTTGTGGAACAGGGCGGTCAGTTGATCGTGACCGATCCGGAATCGGTCCTGCTGGATGCCATGGAAAGCGACCTTCCGACAGAACTGTTTACCGCTAAAAATTGTGTGGCGGTACACAGTGATGAAGAACTTATAAAAGCACTGGAAGACGCAGGAGTGCGGACAGTAAGCATCCGGAACGGAGACAGGGAAGAAACCCACTGTATCGCCTTGCAGAAATTTCTGGAAAAGGGACAGCTTCTGTTCGTGACAAACTATCACCGGACGGAAGACTGTGAGGTAGAGATTCACGTACCCTTGGAAGCTTCTGTAGAAGAGTGGGACGCACTCACCGGAACTCATAATACGGTGGAAGCTGTCACCGGACAGGGGCAGACTGTTTTTCCGACACGGTTGGAAGCACAGACTTCGCGCCTGTTTTTCCTGGAGAAAATGGAGAAAAACGCCGAAAAATCAGCTGGCGCAAGCGTAGTGCCTGCAGAGGCTGACGAAACAGAACTTCAGGTGCTGCCGGAACGGACAGTGATCCGTCTGACCGATCCCAACCTGTATACTCTGGATAGCTGCAGATACCGCATACAGGAGGGGCACTGGTCAGAACCTATGCAGGTCTGGGAAGCACAGGAACAGATCCGCACCGGATTGGAAATGTGCTCCATAGCAGCCCTTGGAAAAGAACAGCGTTACCGTTGGGTAAGAGAACCTCATCCTGCGGACGGAACGGAAGTCTCACTGGAATTTACATTTGAGACGGTGAAAAAAATTACAGGCTACACGGAACTTGCAATCGAACATCCGGAAAATTTTCAGATCTATCTGAACGGACAGCCGGTGGAACAGCGGATCACGGGATGCCTGTATGACAGAGGGATCAAGAGGATTCCGCTTCCGGGCTGGGCAGAAGGAGAGAACAGGCTGCGGCTGATCTGCCGTTATCGTAATTCCATGGAACTGGAAAACTGTTATCTCTGCGGAGAGTTCGGCGTAAATACGGAACGGAAGATTACAGAACAGCCGACAGCACTGCTGATCGGAGACTGGACGGCTCAGGGATTGTACCATTATGCAGGCAGCGTCAAATATCTGTATGATTTTCGATGGAATCCACGCTGTAAAAGGAGAGCGGACAGCCGGATCTATTTGAAATTGAAAGATTTCAAGGGTACTTGCGCTACGGTCAGACTGGGAATGGCTTCCTATGAAGTTCCCTGGAGAGCAGCGGGAATGATCGACATTACAGAGGCATTAGAAGAAGGTGACAATCACCTTGAGATAGAAATTTACAGTTCTTTGCGGAATGTATTCGGTCCTTTTCATCTCGCGGGAGGCAGACCGGAAGTGACGAACGATTCTGTATTTCGTACCAGCGGTGAAAAATATACACCGGAATATAAGGTGGAACCCTACGGAATCCTTAAGGCACCAGTACTGATGGAAAGGTAAGATACAAATAAAAAAGTCCGCAGGGCGGGCAGATGGGAGCAATAATGAAAAACGAATTTCCTAATGGAGTATGGCCGGTGATGCTGACTCCTTATACGGAGGATAATAAAATTGACTATCCGGCGTTGGAGAAACTGACCGAATGGTATTTTGAAAATGACTGTGACGGACTGTTTGCGGTATGCCAATCCAGTGAAATGTTCCAGCTGACACTGGAAGAACGCTGTAAAATCGCAGCAGCAGTAAAGAAGTATGCCAACGGGAAACCGGTGATTGCATCCGGGCATATTTCTGATTCCATGGAGGATCAGGCGGAAGAACTGAAACGCATGGCAGATACCGGAATCGACGCGCTGATCCTGATCTCTAACAGGCCTGCTGCACAGCAGGAATCCGATCAGGTGATGATCGAAAGGCTGCAGACATTGATGGAACAGCTTCCGAAGGATCTGCCGCTTGGATTTTATGAATGTCCTTATCCCTACAAGAGAGTACTGAGCAGAGAAGTGGTGAAGTTTCTGGTAGACAGTGAGAGATTCTATTTTCTGAAGGATACCAGCTGTGATATGGCAAGCATGAGCGAAAAATTGCAGCTGATCCAGGGAAGCAATCTGAAGCTTTACAATGCCAATACTGCGACCTTACTGGAATCATTGCAGGAGGGAGCCGCCGGCTACAGTGGAGTCATGGCAAATTTCCATCCGAGACTGTACAGCTGGTTATGCAAAAACTATGCCGCACAGCCTGAGAAAGCCCGGAAAGTGACAGATCTGCTGACCATGTGCTCCCTGATCGAGAACAGCAGCTATCCCGTGAACGCCAAATATGCATTACAGAAGATGGGAGTTCCCATGACGCTGCACAGCAGAAGATTAGACTGGAAGAAACTGACGGTCGCACAGCGGATGGAAGCAGAGCAGCTCATTCGTCTGTCCGCAGAGGTAGAGATTGAACTGGGAATTGCCCGCTAGGAGATCTCAGGACTGCACCGGCGCTGCTACCGCAGTCCCATGGCAGAGGCAGAACAACGAAATGAAAAAGAAAGAGGCAGCGCAGAAAAGAGGACAATATGGCTGAAAACAGATACATAGGAAAATACCCGGTGATCGGAATCCGTCCCGTGATCGATGCGAGACGTGGTTATCTGAATGTAAGAGGCTCACTGGAAGAACAGACCATGAATATGGCTTCTTCTGCCAAAAAGCTGTTCGAAGAAAATCTTCGTTACAGCAACGGAGAGCCGGTAAAGGTAGTGATCTCACCTACCACCATCGGACGCGTGGCAGAAGCGGCAGAATGTGCGGACTTTTTTGAATCGGAAGGCGTTGCCATTACCCTGACCGTGACCCCCTGCTGGTGTTACGGAGCGGAGACCATGGATATGTCTCCCAATACGATTAAGGGTGTCTGGGGATTTAACGGTACGGAGAGACCCGGTGCCGTATACCTTGCATCCGTATTGGCAACCCATGCCCAGAAGGGACTGCCTGCGTTCGGCATCTATGGACATGATGTGCAGGAAGCGGATGCTACAGAGATTCCGGAAGATGTGCAGGAGAAGCTGCTGCGCTTCGGCCGGGCAGCCGTGGCCGTAGCTACCATGAGAGGCAAATCCTATCTGCAGATCGGTTCTATCTGTATGGGTATCGGTGGATCCATTATTGATCCTGCATTCATTGAGGAATATCTGGGAATGCGTGTGGAATCCGTGGATGAAGTGGAGATTCTGCGCCGTATCCAGCAGGATATTTATGACAAGGATGAATTTGAGAAGGCTTATAAGTGGACGAGGGAGCATTGTCCGGACGGACTGGACAAGAATCCTGTGGAGATCCGGAAGTCTCCCGAAGAGAAGGAAGAGGACTGGAAATTCGTTGTAAAGACCATGTGCATCATCAAGGATCTGATGAACGGTAATGACAGATTACCCGCCGGAAGAGAAGAGGAAATGGTGGGACACAATGCCATTGCTGCAGGCTTCCAGGGACAGAGACAGTGGACGGATTACTATCCCAATACGGATTTTGCCGAGGCAATGCTGAATACTACTTTTGACTGGAACGGCGCAAGAGAGTCTTATATTCTCGCAACGGAAAACGATGTATTAAACGGATTGGGAATGCTGTTTTTGAAGCTTCTGACCAACCGTGCACAGATCTTTGCGGATGTCCGTACTTACTGGAGCCCGGAGGCTGTGAAGAAGGCAGCCGGCTACGAAGTCGAAGGAGTGGCGAAGGAAGCAGGCGGCTTTATCCATCTGATCAATTCCGGTGCGGCATGTCTGGATGCCAGCGGACAAGCCAGGGATGCAGAGGGTAACTCTGTCATGAAGCCCTGGTACGAGGTGACGGAAGAAGATCAGAAGGCAATGCTGGAGGCAACGACTTGGAGTGAGGCAGACTTCGGCTATTTCCGCGGAGGCGGTTATTCCTCCCGCTTCGTGACAGAGGCACAGATGCCTGTGACCATGATCCGTCTGAATCTGGTCAAAGGCATCGGCCCCACCTTACAGATCGCAGAAGGCTGGACGGTGAAGCTGCCGGAAGAAGTGACAGATATCTTATGGAAGCGTACCGATTACACCTGGCCCTGCACCTGGTTTGCACCCAGATGCAACGGAAAAGAGGGACCCTTCAAGAGTGCCTATGATGTTATGAACAACTGGGGAGCCAACCATGGAGCCATCAGCTATGGACATGTGGGTGCCGATCTGATTACCTTGTGTTCCATGCTGCGTATTCCGGTCAGCATGCACAATGTACCGGAGGAGAAAATTTTCCGCCCGGCATCCTGGAATGCCTTCGGAATGGACAAAGAGGGACAGGATTATCGTGCCTGTGCCGCATACGGTCCCATGTACAAATAATACCGCCGGAAGGATACACAATGGTCAAAGGATATATGGACGCTCTGCCGCAGTATTCCCAGGTCGGAATACCGGCAGAGTGCATAGAGAAGGTAAGCGAATATGTAAACTCCCGGGATCTGGCGGCGCAGCCCTGCGGAAAATATGAGATCGACGGGGAACAGATCTATGTCAGCATCCAGGAGTACGAGACAAAGTCCTACATGGACTGCCGCTTTGAAACACATAAAAGATATGCGGATATCCAGTGTATTCTGCAGGGAAAGGAACAGATCTGGGTAACAGAGCAGCCACTTCCCACACCGGACACCAAGTACGATCCTAAGGCAGATATCCGGTTCTGGAAGGATGGCAAAGCATCTCTGTTGGATCTGCACGCAGGAGAACTGGTCATACTCCTTCCGGGAGAGGCACACAAGCCCTGTGTCCGGTCGGGCGGTGTCGGTAAAGTGAAGAAAGCGGTATTCAAGATTGCATTATAACAAGGACGGAAAACAGAAACAGGACAGGCATTTGCCTGTTCTGTTTTAAATTGTGATAGAAAAGTGTACAGAAATTGATGAAATTATGTTGGAAAAGTGTATAAAAACTGATTAAAATATTGTGGAAAAGCGAAAAACGTGGCATACTGATATTATCAAAGCTTCAAAGAGTAAGGGTAAAGAGGTGAAGGCTGATGCTGGAGAGGCGTATAGAGCAGGAAATCAGGGATTTTTTGAAAAGTGATCGAAAGGAAGCCCTGATGGTAACCGGAGCAAGACAGGTAGGGAAGACCTATATTATCCGGGAATGTGCCAAAGAGATTTATAAGAATATTGTAGAGATCAATTTTGTGGAGAATCAGCAGGCAGTAAAGCTGTTTGAAAATATCACGGGAAGTAAGGATATTCTGCTGCGGCTTTCTGCATTGACGGATGTACCGATGATTCCGGGAGAGACATTGATTTTTTTCGATGAAGTACAGGAATGCCCGGAGATCGTAACGGCGATAAAATTTCTGGTAGAAGACGGACAATATCGTTATATATTAAGCGGTTCATTGCTTGGCGTGGAATTAAAGGACATTCGTTCGATGCCGGTGGGCTATTTGTCAATTTTGGAAATGTATCCCTTGGATTTCCGGGAATTTTGTAGAGCGAACAGAGTGTCACAGACAGTCATGGATAAGCTGAAAGAATGCTTTGAAAAAAAGCAGCCGGTGGATGAACTGATCCATGAAAAAATGATGGAATTGTTTCGGCTGTATCTGATCGTAGGCGGAATGCCGGCTGTGGTGGATGCTTATATACACACGAATAATTTAAAGGAAGTGTTGCGGATCCAGCAGGGAATTGTACAGCTGTATTACAAGGATATTGCCAAATATGATAAAGACAATAAGCTGTATCTGGATGAAATATTTACTTTGATTCCCAGTGAGCTGAATAATAAGAATAAACGGTTCATTATGAAGGATCTCAATGAGAGCTTCCGATTCTCACGTTATGAAAACAGCTTTATCTGGCTGAAAGAAGCTGGCGTTGCGCTTCCCGTATATTGTGTGCAGGAGCCGGAGATACCGTTGCTTTTATCGAAATCTACGAACCTGTTTAAACTGTTTTTATCAGATGTCGGCTTACTGGCATCCATGTATGTGGATGGGTTACAGCTTAAGATATTAAACAGGGAAAAAGACATTAATTTTGGCGCCATTTATGAAAATGCTGCGGCACAGGAGTTAAAGGCGCATGGATTTGAACTGTATTATTTTAACAGCAAGAAACAGGGAGAATTAGATTTTGTTATAGAATATCAGGGGAATGTACTACCGCTGGAGATAAAGTCGGGAAAAGCGTACACAAGGCATAATGCTTTGGACAATGTCCTGAAAGATGAAAGATATGCAATTCCACAGGCTTTTGTATTCTGTAACGAGAATATTACCTGCAGGGATAAGATCACATATCTGCCGATTTACATGCTTGGATTTCTGGAAAAAGAGAAAATAGAAGAATATATTTACTCAATTGATCTGAGTGCACTTCAATAGAATAGGAAAACAACAAAAGCCTGAGGCTTCTTTTTCAGAATCATTCAGGCTTTCACTATCCGTAATGATCTTCACCATGGAATCTTTGATCTGTACAAGCCATCGACATATTCTTCGGTAGGCTCTTAAGATATCGGAAATCTCGGCGATATGATTTAACTCATCCCATTCATTGCTTGTTAGACCGTCCTGCTGCAGACTTTCCCAGGCAATGTCACAATTCTTGTCCTCGTGTAATTCCTTCATATTGTTGTAATAGGTCTTATCTCCGGTGACGGCATAAGGCTGTACGGCAGCGGTCGGCGTTTTGGAACCCAGACGATATAGGTTCATATACATGGTAGCTTCCAGCTGTTGAGAATTGATCCGGCTCAGATATAGATTGGATCCCACGAACAGGATCATCATGACGATACTGATGATCAGTATCCGATAGGTAGACCTTGTTAAAAATATAAAAAAAGCGTAAAATTATTTTGAGAACCACCGGTGATTGCTTGCACCCTATACAGGAAGATGGTACTATAAAACGTAAGAGGCATGATTCGGAAAAGAGAAGATAACGGTAAAAATAACGATAAATAAAGATAAATAAAGAACCAGGGGTGGTTACATGAAAAAAAGAATAGTTGCCGTGACTTGTGTGCTGATGTTTTGTCTGGGGTTGATCGGATGTGGGACTGAACGAGCCAACAAAACGCAGCAACTGATCCGGGGTGCGGCACCGGGGTATAATGACGGTCTCATCCGGGTGGGAATGATCCAGACGGGAAAAGAGTCTGACTGGAGAGATGCCAATACCAATGATTATCTGAATACGTTCACCAAAGAAAGAGGCTACGATCTGATCTATATCGACGGCAATTCCAGTTCGGAGCGCCAGGTAAAAGCCATGTACGATCTGATCCAGCAGAAAGTAGATTATATTATCCTGCAGCCCATCGTGGAGACCGGATGGGAGGATGCCATACATGCCGCAAAGGAAGCTGGGATACCGGTCATCGTAGCGGATCGTAAAATCGCTGTGGATGAAACGGAATACGTGTCCTGGATCGGTTCGGATTTTGAAGAGGAAGGCCGGAAAGCTGTAACGTGGCTGGATCAGTATTTAACAGAGCAGGGACGGGAAAACGAGACAATCCACATTGTCCTGCTGGAAGGAACTGAAGGAGCTACCGCTGCCATCGGAAGAACGAACGGTATTTTACATGGAGTGGAGGAACATCCGAACTGGACTATCGTAGACAGGGGATGTGCCAATTTCACTCAGGGAGAAGGCCAGACCTATATGGAAAATCTGCTCAGCGAAGGAACAGTAAAGGATATTGATGTTATCATATCGGAAAATGATAACATGATCTTTGGTGCCATGAAAGCACTGGACCGGAACGGCAAGAGCTATGGGCCTGAGGGAGACATCATTATGATCTCCTTTGACGCTTTGCACGAAAGCTTTGAAAATATGATGGCGGGAAAATTACATGCCACCGTGGAGTGTAATCCGCTGTTGGCATCCACGGTGGAGACGGTCATAGAAGAACTGGAAGCCGGCAGAGAGGTGGATAAGATCTATAACACTGAGGAAAACATCTATACCTATGAAAATGCAGCCGACTATATAGATCAGAGAAAGTATTGATTTCCGAGGATTACGAATGAAAAAATCATTAAAATATAAAATCGTTCTGGCTATTGTTATCATCGTATGCATTATGGACGTGAGCTTCATATTTGTAAACTACGTCAATTATATGAATGTCAATCGGAATTACACAGATTCTCTGGCGCAGACTGTGGCGAATACCTGCAGGCTGGTGGTAGACGGAGACAGCGTAACGGACTATCTGGACAACAGACGGAGAAATACGGCTTATTACGAGGTATGGAATAAACTCATTGACTATCGCAACACCAGTGAAAATGTATTGCAGATCAGCGTGGTCAATTTCAGGGATGGCGGAGGATGTTATGTGTATGACACAGATCTGACAGAAAACGGAGCCTTTTTAGGAGATATCCTCCCCTATGATGAGGTACAGAATGCTATAAAAGACGAGTTGATCGCATGTGAGAAAATAGAACCGTTGGAGTATAACGGAAGAAGCGATTACTACATTCCGCTGAATTCCTCATACAATATTCCGGTGGCTTATATTATCGTAGGAATTTCCACAGAAAATGTCAGATGGGAGCAATTGACTTATTTAGGGTATATTACCATCATTGTTACATCGATTACGGTACTTTTCGGAGTCTTTATGATCTGGTTTATGCAGCACAATGTACTGCGACCGTTAAATGCCATGTCCAAGGCGGCTTCCAGCTATTCTATTGACATTTTGAGGGATGGTAAGGAATCTCCCATCGGCCGGATGAACATCAGAACCGGAGATGAACTGGAACGACTGTGTGAATCCATGAAGAAAATGGAGCATGATATCATTGCGTCCAGTTCCCAGCTGGCTATTGCTGATTGGAACAGCAATCATGACAGCATGACGCAGCTCTACAACAAGAGACACTATAAAGAACAGTTAAAAGAACTGCAGAATGACAGTACCATCGGTGTAATTTATTTCGACATTGACAATTTGAAACGCATGAATGATACCTTCGGACATGAAAAAGGCGATGCTGTGATCCTGAAAGCAGCGGAATTTATCCGGAGATATCTCACGGAGCAGGCAAGCGGATTCCGTATCGGTGGAGATGAATTTGTAATGCTGATCAGAGATTGTACGGAAGAAAAAGTACAGGAACTGGTAAGTACCATGCGTGGAGATGAAAAGGGAAATTTATCGGATGTAACAGCAGAGTTTTACTGCCGTCTTGCAATCGGCGGAGCTTTTCGCAAGACGGGGGAAACTCTGGAAGAAACCATAAAACGGGCAGATGATGAAATGTACAAGAATAAACATTCCGTGAGAAAAGCCTGAAATTTCAGGCTTTATTGAATAGTCAGCCGGAAGCCGGCATCGCTGCCCTTCAGCCGGATCCGGTACAGATCATGATCCCATGCCGTTTTCAGGCGTGCGTCCGTGATCGGTAAAGTTTCTATGGCAAGCAGATCAGCCCCTTCGAAGGAGGCAGATGCTTCTCCGATGGAGAGTTTACCGTCAGAAAGAATAACCGGTTTTTCATAAGTAATAAAATTAAGAATAACATCTTGCGCATTTGTGTGGTCTTCCAATACGACAGTGTTGGAAGACTTTTTTAATGTCACCCTGCGGACATAAGTCAGATCCGGCACAATAGCCTGTGCGGCAGGATAGGCGGCAGCCAGTTCCATGGAAATAGAAGGTTCGGCTCCGGTCAGAACTGTCATCACATTTTCCGCACGGTATTCCACACCGTCCTTCTGATCCGTGCCGCAGATCGTAGGCAGATTATGATAGCCGGACTGCATGGTCCAGATCTCGTAACGTCTTGGAGAGAAGGTCTTCCGGGTGTAGGTCTCCACACCGATATCCGCCAGAACGGGCAGTCCATTTTTGTATAAGGTGATGCTGCCGGTATCATTATGGTTGTGACTGTCAGCATTGTCTCCGGCTTTGACTGCCAGATCCAGAGTATCGGAATGCACGAGGAACAGCCCCACGCTGGGATAATAGACATCCCGGTGGGAAAGCGTTCCGGAAGTGTCCTGTTTCATCAATTCCTCATAATGAAATACGGTCTGCATACGATAGAACAGATTCCCACCGTTCACTTCATCTGTGACAAGCTGACCCTGTCCCGCCTGGAAATCTTTTGCGGCGAACAGGCAGAGATCCTCCTGCCCGGTGGCCTTGCCAAAGAGATATTCCCGTACTCCGGCACGGCCGGCTATAGGAGAGCAGTCAGCAAAATTAAAATAGTATTTATCATTCACATGCACGTTCAGAATATAGGATGCAATATTTTTCACCTTATCCCACCGGAACAGAGTGTCGAAATGACCGTCGGTAACCGTGTTCAGCACAGTCATGGCACCGTATAGACATAGTCCCGCATGGCGATAATATTGGGCACCCTCCTCGCAACAGCCGTCATTGCCGTAATCCTTGAGAAAATAATCACAGCTTTCAGCGGCCTTATGCAGAATCGCCTGCAATGTGACAACTGTGTCAGACGTATTCTCCGGCAGGAACAACGGAGCATTTCCGCAGAATGTGCGCACCGGAGAGGACAACCGAGAGGACATTTCCACACTCCAGGGCATCAGGAACGTGGTCAGCAGTACATTCTGTGTACACCATACGGTCCAGTTGCACATAGGCTCATCGTCATGTCCCATCCACCAGAAATGTGCGGTCAGGTAGGGCAGCAGGATCCGGCGCTTCAGATTGTCCTCTATGCAGGTCAGGATATAGGGGCTGACAGCGTTGAATTCTTCTTCCAGCAGATAAGCCGCACAGGCCAGCAGTGCTCCGGTCTCGCAGGCGAACAGATCCATGACGGGCCTGGTCACATCCGGCAGGATCAACTGCGGGGTATCGCGGATATAGGAGTTGTGTGCGGGAAGCTGCCAGGCAGTCTCTTCACAGATGGAATAGATACCATTGAGAATATCGTCCAGAAAACGTCCCTGATGTTCCACACATTCGGCCTGGATCAGATCATTCAGGGCATTGCGTTTGGCAAAATAGAGGGCTTCAAAAGCAGCCCGGTCACCGTCTCTTTTAAAACGCATGTAATCCGTGGCACGGATCACCGGAAAAGAGTAATTCAGTTTTTCCTCACCTGCCTGAATGAGTTTTTCTTTTAATGACTCAGGGAGAGTCTCATAGGATGTCTGCATAGAAGCTTTCGGAAAAGGCCGGAAAGACTGAAAAGTACCATGAAAAGTTTCGGCTGTTTCCAAAAAGCGTTTTTCTATATTATGATTGGCATAAGCTGTTTTATTGTTCTGATTGTTCATCGTTATGCTCCGTTATGAATGTTGTCTGTGTTACAGAAAGATAGGTTATAGTTAATAATAGTCTATTTTCGGACACATTATGATTTGATAAAGTGTCGGACATGTGAATTACCTCTTATTGTTAATATGTTAATTAAATTTCCCATTCACATATTCCGTGGGGGAGACACCCTCCACCCGTTTAAATACCTTGCTGAAATAGAAGGCACTCTCGAAGCCCAGAGCCTCTGCGGCCTCGTAGACCTTCATATTTTCTTCTTCCAGCAGCCGTTTGGCTTCCGTGATCTTGCAGATGTTGATATATTCACTGAAGCCGGTATCGTTGTATTTGCTGAACAGCTGGCTTAAGTAATTCGGGCTGATGCCAAAGACCGCGGCCACCTCATTCAGGGACAACCGCTCGCTAACGTGTTCATTAATATATTTCCGAACATTAGTTACGATGTGGTTTTTATAATCCTTTCGACGGGATTGGAACAATTCGCACAGTTGTCCGCAGAAGAATTGCAGCCACTGGATCACGTGATCCACATTGGACTGCTTATAGAGGGAACGGTAGCCATCCGGATCTTCCGCAAAAAAGCCGGACACAATAGATTCCCCGTCCTGTAAAAGCGAAATCGACAGATAGAGAATATTGCTGGCAGCGTCCAGAGCCTGCACATAGTGCCCCGGGTGATCCCGGAACAGATCGCAGATCGACTGAATCGTGTTATGTAAAATATCAGGATCATATTCTTCAAAAGCTCTGGTGAGATCATTCTTAAACAGGCTGATATTGAAGGAATTCTTAGCCTTTTCCTGTGAATGACCGGTATCAAATGCTACTATCGCGTCATGGGATTCCGTATTTTGAAAAATCTGTCTCGCGTACTGGTAGGAATCACAGATGGTACCAGGCGTCTGAACCGGGATGCCGATGCCGCAGCGTAGCGACACATTATAGTAGTTTTGCAGAGTTCCACTGATATTGTGCAGAATCTCCGTCAGATTTTCTACATAATCATCGGTACCTACGGCATCCGCAAAGCAGAAAATCAGTGCAAAATGGCGCAGATCCAGGGATAATGCATACAGCGGCAGATATTTACCGCCCAGTTCCCGGATCATCTGTAACGAACTGGTAAACAGAGGCATCTGTTTTTCGGCGGACATCTGATCGGCCTGGGGACTGAGAATCTCTCCGTAACAGCAGACATAAGCACCATAGTCAAAGTTCAGGTTCAGATCCAGGCTCTGCAGCCGGAACTGTTCTTCGGATTCGAACAGGTCATGAAGGAGACTGATCAGGAATTTGTCATAAAAAGGATGAATATTTACGGCGGACATCTGCTTTTTCCGGGAACGGGAGATCTGTGTGAGTACCCGGTCTATGGCACCTTTCAATACTTCCGGCGTCAGCTCCAGCTTCACCAGGTAATTGGATACCTGATAGGACAGAGCATCTCTTGCCATCTGGAAATCCTCATAGCTGGTAAGGATGATAAAGTACGGACAGTTTTCACCATAGCGTTCCCTACATACTTTTGCGAGATCCAGACCGCTCATTACGGGCATTTTGATATCCGTGATCACAATCTCAGGAGATTTTTCCTCGATGATCTTGAGAGCTGCCTGACCGTTCATGGCAGTGCCGCAGATCTCGATATTTAATTCATTCCAGTTCAGCATGGAGCGGATACCCGCCTGAACCAAAGGCTCATCATCTACGATTAAAAGCTGATACATAGTAACTCCGTTCTGGACAGATGTCTGTCCGGATTAAGTGTTTTCAGATGAAATAGTTTCGGATGAAACAGTTTCATTGTTATGCAGAGGAATATTCGGTATGTGTATGGACATCGTCGTATATTCCCCTTCTTTGCTTTCTATGGTAATGCCGTATTCTGTACCGAATTGATATTGTAAGCGTTTATGTACATTGCTGACACCAATCTCCCGGAAAAAGTCCGCGGAACTGTCGTCGTTGGAGAGGAGCACCTGCGCAGCCTTTTGTGCTGTCATTCCCACACCGTCATCCGTGACATCAATCCGGATATTTTCCGTGCTGTCCGGTGTCTCATATCCTACATGGATCTGAATATGCCCGGCACAGCCTTTCGGCTCGATACCGTGGAAAATCGCGTTTTCCACCAGTGGCTGTAACGTGAATTTAATGATCTCGCTATTGTACAGAGACTCATCGTCCACCTGAATATTCATAGTGATGGTGCCGCCGTAGCGGTAGCTCTGGATCGTGAAATAATTCTCCAGCAGAGACAATTCCTCTCTGATATCGATCAACAGGCTCGTGCCTTTGGAAATACTTTTCAACAGTCGGGACAGAGAGGTGGTCATCTCGGAGATACCGGTTGCTCCCTGTATGGTCGCCATCCATTTGATAGAGTTCAGTGTATTATACAGGAAATGAGGATTGATCTGGCTTTGCAGCATCTTGTATTCCAGATCCTGTTTCTGTTTCTCATCTTCCAGTCGTTTCTCCATAAGTTCCGATACATTTTCCGACAGATCATTGATTCCCCGTCCGATATCCCCCAGTTCGTGATCCCATTCCACAGAAGGGTCTCTGGAGAAGTCTCCGCCGGCGATGCGTACCATCCGTGTCTGCAGCTTAGAGACAGGAACCGTGATCATACGATTCATCAATATCATCAGAAGAATGCCGATGGACAGAATACCAATCAGGATACAGGCAAGGATTCCCATGAACAAAACCGCCTGATTGGTCCGCTCCGCATATGAAATACTCTGACTTAAGTAGCAGTCCGGCATATTTAACGGAGTGGTGACCAGAATCTGTTCTCCCATGGTAGCACTGTGGATTTTGGAAATCTGTGTAGTGCCCGTGAGAGAATATGTGCTCAGGTCATCCAAAATACTATATTCCGGTATAAATTCCTGTAATCCTCCGTTTTCAAACAGATAGGTATGACCGGCAATCGTCAGATAGAGGAAGCTGTCTTCCGGGCAGCTGTAATCCTTCAAAGGCATGGTGAAAAGATCAGAGGATATTTCGATAAAAAGGTATCCGGCCTGTCTGTTATTGTATTGGTAGGTAATGGGACGGATCACAGGCAATACTTTACGTCCCGCACGGTGAAATGGATCGGATACAATTCCGGGAGAAAAATCATAATCATCGGCAGTCAGTAATTTTTCATAATAAGGAAGCTCCGAAATCAGTGATGCCAGATCTGCGGTAGAGGAATACGTTGCAGTGACTACCTGCAGATAATGCTCCTGCGAGACAATAGCAATTCTGGGCATATAATTATAGGAAGAATTCCGGCTGCATTCCTCATAAAAGGAATCATAAGTAGATACGGACAGGACAGAGCCGGGATTGGGGTTATGTTCAATATAATTGGCAATATTGGAATCTGTCTGGCAATATCTGACCAACCGGTAGACTTCATCAATACTGTTGTCCATAGACTCCGACAACAGGCGCAGGCTGGTCTCCGTGGACTGGATCAGGGTGTTCTGCAGATAGTGCCGGAATATGTAATAACTGAACAGGCTGATCAACAGACACATTCCCAAAATGGCGCTCAGAGTGAAGAGCAATATGCGATTTCGTATGCTTTTTGAGTGATAAACAGTCTTTTTCATGCTTTCAGTATAACATAACGAAAGAAAAACGGTAGTTGAAAAAACAAGATGCTAAAAAAAGTGCATATTAAAATAAAATATTACATCTTCCGAAAGCACTTTTAGAAAAAAGATAAAAAAATTATAAAAGAATGTGAATTATATTATAAATTTTTCCATGTTACGGAAAGATCTTTTTCGTTATACTTTAGTTACAGTCAAGGAACCGGTAACAACGGATCCGTAACAGACGTAACATAGTATCAAATTAACAGGAGGGTTTACATGAAAAAGAAAGTATTAAGTTTAGTACTGACAGCAGCAATGATGACTACCATGCTTGCAGGCTGCGGCAGCTCCGACAACGGCAGCCAGACAGCTTCCACAGGGGAAGCGCCCGCAGCGAGCACAGAGGCAGCAGCTTCCACCGAAGCAGCACCTGCAGAAGAAGTTACCTTAAAGTGGGCTATCTGGGATCAGGAGACCACACAGTACTGGGGTGACATTAAGGACGCGTATGAAGCATCTCATCCCGGTGTAACCATTGAGATGGTAGACCTTGGTTCTACCGATTACATGACCGTTCTGGCAACGGAGCTTTCCGGTAGCGGATCCGATTTCGATGTAGTAACCGTCAAGGATGTACCCGGATATGCAACTCTGGTACAGAAGGGATCTATCCTTTCCCTGGATGATTACATCTCCAAAGATGGCGTGGATTTAAGCAAATACGCAGGTGTTACCGATCAGGTAACTGTAGACGGAAGCCTGTATGAGCTGCCCTTCAGAAATGACTTCTGGGTATTGTTCTATAACAAGGATCTGTTTGATGCCAAGGGTGTTGCTTATCCTACCAACGATATGACTTTTGATGAGTACGATGCTCTGGCAAGAGAAATGACCGATACTACCTTTGGTTCTCAGGTATACGGTGCTCATTACCACACCTGGAGAAGTGCGGTACAGCTCTTCGGTGTACTGGATGGAAAACATACCATCTTAGACGGTAACTATGATTTCTTCAAACCTTACTATGAGATGGTTCTGAATCAGGAAGCTGACGGCGTATGCAGAAAGTACACAGATCTGAAGACCGAAGGCTTACATTATTCCGCAGCATTCTCCGGTGGAGACGTAGCAATGATGAACATGGGTTCCTGGTTCATCGCAACCATGATGTCCAACTTGAAGTCCGGCGAATATGATTCCAGCCTGTGCGGTAACTGGGGTATCGTTAAGTATCCCCATGCAGAAGGCGTAGAGCCCGGTTCTACTCTGGGTACCATCACCGGTCTGGCTGTAACCACTGCAAGTGATACTCCCGATGCGTCCTGGGATTTCGTTAAATGGGTCAGCGGTGAAGAAGGCGCAGCAGTTATGGCTTCCAGCGGTAACTTCCCTGCAATGATGACTGACGAAGTAGTAGACATGATCTCCGGTCTGGAAGGATTCCCCACCGATGAAGCCAGCAAGGAGGCTCTGACCGTATCCAACCTGTACCTGGAAGTTCCCTACGCTCCCAATGTATCTGAGATCAACTCCGCTCTGGATTCCTATCATGGAAGTATCATGACCGGTGAGATGAGCATTGATGATGGTATTGCAGCAATGAATAAAGCGGTAGCTGACCTTCAGGCTCAGTAATGAAGATCTTCTCTATAAAAGTATTGAATGTTTGTTGAATGTTGAATAAGACTTAAGGGGTCGTACCTACGGCCCCTTTCTTATCAGAAAAAGACGCAAAAGATGACACAAAAAGCGTTTGAAAGGAGAATTGTTATGCGGAAATTAAGCCGTCAAACCAAAAGAGATCTGGTGGCCTACTCCTTTATTGCACCTAACTTTATCGGTTTCTGCGTATTTACCTTGATCCCCATTATTTTTGCCTTTGCCCTTGCTTTCATGAAGTGGGACGGGAGTAACCCGATCCAGTGGGCAGGCATCAGTAATTTTACAAGACTGTGGAAAGATACTTTCTTTATCGCAGCATTTAAAAACACCATTATTTATTGTATCGGTACCGTGCCTCTGACCATGATCGCATCTCTGGCACTGGCCATCGTGTTAAATCAGAAAGTAATAGGAAGAGGTATTTTCAGAACCCTTTCCTTTTTCCCATATGTAGCTTCTCTGGTAGCAATCACCGCAGTATGGAAAATGCTGTTCCACCCCTCGAAAGGACCTGTGAACAACATTCTGCTGAATGTTTTCAATGTACCGCAGGGCCAGCTTCCCCAGTGGTTCACCGGCGGACTGGTACTGTTCTCCATGATTCTGTTCAGTGTATGGAAATATATGGGTTATTATATGGTAATCTACCTGGCAGGCTTACAGGGAATCTCCTCTGAACTGTATGAGGCAGCCAGCCTGGACGGTGCAAATACCTGGCAGAAATTCCGTTATGTGACCTGGCCGCAGTTGTCCTCCACGACTTTCTTCGTAGTCGTCATGCTGACCATCAACTGCTTTAAGGTATACGACATTGCTATCATGCTGGCAGGTGGCGGAAGCGGCGAGCTGACCACATCCGCAACCGTTCTTGTATACTACATCTATCAGAAAGCATTTATTGACTGGGATCTGGGCTACTCCAGCTCTGTAGCAATGGTACTGTTCCTAATGGTACTGTTCGTAACGATCATCCAGTTCCGCGGTCAGGCAAAGAGGGAGAAAGCATAATGGCAATCTTAGCTTTGAAGGTTCTCGATAAGGACAGCAACACCATCTGCGTCAGCAGCGGTGAGGATTTTGTGGATCTGGTCTGCACCCATACCTATGAAGAGGGTGACCGGATCGTGCTGGAGACCGATGAGAAAAATATACATGTACATTTACAGGTGGATGATGCTCTTGGGGATGCTTTCGTATACATAACCGACAATGTATCCTATTATGTTCCCTTCGGGGAGAAAAGGATCAGCATGTCCCCTAAGGTATTTTCCGGAAATAAACATTATCTCTATGCGGAAGTCGCAAGAGAAGATGAGATCACAGTCTATAGAAACCTGGCACTGAATCCTGCGGATCAGCATATGGATGTTCCCTGTTATCCTCATGCGACAGCCAATGTGGAGACCAGAGGCGAGAGTGTATTCGCAGCGAAAAACGCCATTGACGGTGTCCGGGCGAACCGCTCCCACGGAGAATGGCCCTACGAATCCTGGGGAATCAACATGCAGGATGATGCAGCTATGAAGCTGGACTTCGGCAGACCGGTACTGGCAGACAGGATCGTGTTGTACACCAGATCCGATTTCCCGCATGACAACTGGTGGCAGCAGGTAACAATCCGGTTTTCCGATGGCAGTGAACAGGAATTTCCCTTAGAGAAGAGCAGCAGGGCACATGTACTGCCAATCCCCGAGAAGGAGATCACCTGGCTGGAGCTTTGCAACCTGATCAAAGCAGAAGATCCATCCCCCTTCCCGGCACTGAGTCAGATTGAAGTGTACGGCAGGGTAAAACGTTAGGAGGCGCACAGATTATGAAATCAGCACATAAAAAAGCCGTTTTTGGCAAAGTGATCGTATATGCGATTCTAATTCTGATCGCAGTGGTCATGATCATTCCTTTCCTGTGGATGCTTTCCGCATCCATCAAGAGTGACAGAGAAGTATTTCAGATGAATCCTTTTGTATGGATCCCTGCGAACCCCAGGTGGGACAATTACGTGAAGATCTGGACGAAGATTCCCTTTGGCAGATTCGTGGGAAATACGGTATACTTGACATTGATCGTTACTTTCTTACAGTTACTGACCAGTAGTTTTGCAGCATACTCTTTTGCAAAACTGGACTTCCGTCATAAGAACGGACTGTTCCTGGCATACATCGCAACCATCGCAATGCCCTGGCAGGTATATATGGTACCTCAGTTTATCATGATGAGAAGAATGGGATTGAACGATAAGCTGCTGGCTATGATCTGCCTGCAGGCATTCTCCGCTTTCGGTGTATTCATGATGAAGCAGTTCTATGAAGGCATTCCCGATGATCTGTGTGAAGCCGCCAGAATCGATGGCATGAGCGAGTATAGAATCTATGCCAGCATTATGCTGCCGCTGTCGAAGCCGGCACTGTCCACACTGACGATTTTCACCTTCGTGGCGACATGGAACGACTATCTGGGACCTCTGATCTACTTAAAGAGTCAGGAGAAGAAGACCATTCAGCTGGGATTAAAAATGTTCATCAGCCAGTACTCTTCCGATTACGGTCTGATCATGGCAGGATCGGTATTGTCACTGATCCCGGTACTGATCGTATTCCTGGTATTGCAGAAATACTTTGTAGAGGGTGTTGCCTCTACGGGACTGAAGGGTTAGTGTTACGCTCAGGCGCAGGCAATATTCCATCCAGACACGCTTTTGCGCACTGGCTTTTGACATGGAAGAGACCTGCACCTGGGCTGTTTTTATATGAAAATAGTAACTGTTCAGAGTAAAAAGCAAGCATCGAAGATGCGGTTTTGCAAATGGAGTTCTGAATAGTTACTGAAAATAAATGTCAGAACGATAAAAAATCAGGAGGACAATAGAAAATGATTACGTTTGACGAGAAAAAATATTCTCAGATAACAGAAAAAGAGATCAAAGATGCGCTGCAGTTTTCCACGGAGCAGGTGATCCGGGGTCTGCCGGAGTTTACAGAGCAGTTCCAGAAAGCTTACAGTGAGAACGGTTTTTATCAGCCGATTCCGAACAACTACTGGACCTGTGGGTTCTGGACCGGAGAGATCTGGCTGGCTTATGAATATTCTCAGGATGAAAGGCTGAAAAAAGCCGGGGAAGTTCAGGTAAAGAGCTTTTTGGATCGTATAGACAAGAAAATCGAAGTGGATCATCACGATATGGGATTTCTGTATTCCCCTTCCTGCGTGGCAGCTTATAAGCTGACCGGCAGCAAAGAGGGCAGAGAAGCAGCCATCAAGGCAGCAGACCAGCTCATCACCAGATATCATCCGGTAGGGGAGTTTATTCAGGCATGGGGACCCATGGATGCACCGGAGAATTACCGCCTGATCATTGACTGTTTACTGAATCTGCCTCTGTTGTACTGGGCATCCGATGAGACCGGAGATCCGAAATACCGTGACATTGCGGAGAAACATATTCATACCGCTGTTGCCAATGTGATCCGTGAGGATTATTCTACCTGGCATACCTTCTTTTTTGATATGAAGACGGGAGCACCGGATCATGGTGCCACCTGTCAGGGATACCGTGACGGTTCCGCCTGGGCGAGAGGCCAGGCATGGGGCGTCTACGGTATGGCATTGGCTTACCGTTATACCGGAAGAAAAGAATATATTGATCTGTTTCGGCATGTAACAGAGTATTTTCTGGCACATCTGCCCAAGGATCTGGTACCGTACTGGGATTTGGAATTCACTGATGGAGATGACCAACCGAGAGATTCTTCTTCCGCTTCCATCGCGGCTTGTGGTATGCTGGAAATGGCGAAATATCTGGAGCCGGAAGAAGCAGAGCATTACATTACACTGGCAAAACAGATCATGCGGTCTGTCTATGTGGGCTATGCCGTAAAGGATCCGAAGGAATCCAATGGACTGGTGCTGCACAGCACTTACTCAAATCATTCTCCTTACAATACCTGTAATCATTACGGCGTGGATGAGTGCAATTCCTGGGGAGACTACTTCTACATGGAGGCACTGACCCGGTTGCTGAAAGACTGGAGAGAATATTGGTAGTATTTTAAATTGGAATATCGGTGAAAGCTCAGACAAAAATGCCATGCCGAAGATGTTTGTCGTAGAGTGTGAGATTTCCTTGAAAAGTGGTCTGGCAACAGGGCGAAAGCGAACACGATGTTCGCGTCAGCCGATCGTCGACATGGATGTCGACTGTAGGCGGGCCCGTCATGATGAGAAAAAGTGAGCCACTTTTCTTTAGAAAATCCACACTCGGAGACCTTACATCAAGGCATGTGTATTTTGACTGAGCTTTTGTAGAATGGAGAATTTGGAGGGACTAACTGCATGAACTTACATAGCAAAAAAGATTTTCAGGACTGTATGTTATCGATATTAAATCCGTTAAAACCTTATTACAGTGAAGAAAAGGCGAGACTGACCCTGGGCGTTACCATGGCACATTATGACATCGGTGCCACATGGATGGAGGCATTTTCCCGCCCCTTATGGGGACTGGTGCCTTTCTGGGCAGGCGGCGGAAAAGAGCCGGAATTCGAAGAGATCTATCGCAAGGGCCTGACGGCCGGAACCGATGAGAAGAACCCGGAATACTGGGGAGAGTGCACCTCTTTTGACCAGAGATTCGTGGAAATGGCGGCCATTTCCTACGGCATCATGTTCGCACCTCAGGTGGTATGGGATCCTCTCACAGAAGAGCAGAAAGAGAATCTCTGCAACTACTTAAACAAGATCAATGAGCATCCTCTGCCGGTGTGCAACTGGATCCTGTTCGCCGTACTGGTGAACATTGCAATGAAAAAGGTGGGACACCGGTATAGCCCCGAGATGCTGGAAGAATATCTGGAAGGGCTGGAGACCTTCTATCTGGGTGAAGGCTGGTATCAGGACGGAGATTCCGGTCAGAAGGATTACTATATTTCCTTTGCCATTCATTTTTACAGCCTGATCTACGCCGTGATTATGGAGAAAGATGACCCGGAGCGGGCAAAAAAATACAAGGCGAGAGCCATGAAATTCGCAAAGCAGTTCATTTACTGGTTCGATGAAGAGGGCGAGGCCATTCCTTTCGGCAGATCCCTGACCTATCGTTTCTCTCAGGTAAGCTTTTTCAGTGTCTGCCTGCTGGCAGGACTGGAGCCGTTCCCGCTTCCCGTGATGAAAGGTCTGATCGCAAGGCATCTGCGCACCTGGCTGAAGCGTCCGATCTTCGACAGAGATCATGTGCTGACCATCGGCTATGGATATCCGAATCTGACCATGGCGGAGCGGTACAATGCCCCCGGATCTCCTTACTGGGGCATGAAGGTGTTTGCCTTTTTGTTGCTTCCCGATGATCATCCCTTCTGGAGTGTGGAAGAGGCACCATTGCCGAAGCTGGCACCGGCCTGTCCCCAGAAGTATGCCGATCTGTTTGTCTACCATTACGGCAATCACACCACAGCATTTGCACCAGGCGTCTACAGCCCTAACGGACACGGCCAGATCGTGGCAAAATATGGAAAGTTTGCTTATGATACCCGGTTCAGTATCAGCGTGGCAAAGTCCTGCTACGAGCTGCATGAGAATGCCCCGGACAATATGCTGGCGTTCTGGATCGATGGTTATGTCTATGTGCGCCGGATCTGCGAGGAGTCAAAGATCACGGAGAACGGAGTATGGTCGAAGTGGAGTCCCTATCCCGGCATTACGGTAGAGACCACGATCACCCCGGATGCAGGCGGACATACCAGAGTGCACAAAATCACCAGTGAGATCGAGTGCGTAGCATATGACTGTGGATTCGCCGTCAGCAGAGGGGATTTTGAAGAAGTCGGCTTTGTGGAAAAGGTGGATGGCGTATCCGCCCAGGCAAGTAATGAATTCTGCAGCTGTACCGTCAGCGCGATACTTGACGATAATACCCGGACCAACGAAGTGGCGGAAAAGCCGCCCGTGGGCTACATGATCACCGCAGATCCCAATACCAACCTGTTGTACACCAAGACCAAGATCCCGGCAGTGAAATACCATATCTGCAAAGGGGAACAGGAAATCGTGACCAGAGTGGATGCAGAAGTAATCTGAATATATAGAAATTGCAGTGGAGTTTTGCTATTTGCAGGCTCCATTGTTTTTATATGAAATAAAAGTATTATGTATACTGTAAATTGTTGAAACATAAATATTAAAAAAGTATATAGTTGCATAATTTTTTACATTATATGTAAACACTTACAAAAATAATCATAAAAATCATAGAGAAAAAAGGAAGTAAAAAGTAATTTATTGCATTTTGTACAATCTGTCTTATTTTTTATAATAAAGATGTATTGTTGTAAATAATTATGGGAGGATTGTATGAAGCAAAAAACATGTAAAGTAGCGAAAACAGTATTGACTCTGTTGCTTTGTGCAGGTCTGACGGCAGGTTCGGTGCCGATAGATGCATTGGCAGCGGATGTACAGTCAGAACAGCCTGTTGGGGGCACAGAGACTGATACAGAAGCCGGAACAGAAGGCAATACGCAATCCACAGGTTCTGTATCTGATGGAAACGTAGTTATAAAGGAGAGAGAAGAAACAGGAACGGAGTGTGGTGCCCCACAGGCGGATTCCGTATCAGAAGGAGACGGAATCGCATTAATAAGCCTGGAAGCTTCCAATACACATATTGCAACTTATACAGGAAAAATTCCGGAAGGAATCACATGGGCTGCAGATGTGACGGTAGATACTTTCAGCGAGTCGTACAGCGCGGTTACGGCAAAGGCGGCGGATGGAACCAGCTATACGGTTGAGGTTGTACCGGAAGGAATTGTATATTTTATCGATAATGTAACAAAAGACTTTTCGGAAACTACAACAGAGCCTTATGAAGCAGTAAAGACATTGGCAGGTGACCAGCTGATAAATAAAGTCTATGACCAGCAAAAGACGGCGGATACTGCATGGGGTCTGGTAGATACGGATGCGAAAACCAAAGGATATAACAATACGACTACAGATAAAACAGCCACCGGTATTTATGGAAATAATGCCATTGGAGAAACGTTGTCTTATGATCTGTATCTGGAGGCAGGCACCTATACTATTACTTCAGGACATAGAGAATGGTGGAGCAAGACCCGTCCTATGGATGTGCTGTTAAAAACAGACGCAGGAGAAACAACCATTGGAAGTGTATCTGTTAGCAACAGTGTAAAAACAGCACAATTTTCTTATACTTTTACGCTGGATACTGCCCAGACGGTTACTTATACCTTAAAGAGTACGGCAAAGCAAGCTCCTGTTTTAAGCTGGCTTGGAGTATCAAAATATATCACAAAGGAATCGGAATATTTTGGACAGGCTCTGGAAGACAATAATCAGCTCACTGTTCTTTCTGATGCTTCCTTAGAAGCAGACAGCGGCACAGGAAAGCAGCTTTCTGTGACAGGTGGCTGGACTAGCGGTGGTATCTCTACGGCAGGCGCAACCATAAAAAATGCACCTGATTTTTTCCAGAGAAAGCAGTTTACATATAATCTCAACTTAAAATACAATTACATACAAGAAGGAACGGGGAGCCGTGCTGCTGTTTTCCTTGGTAATTCCGATCCCACTGCTTTCCGTGTAATTCCGGCAAGGTCCCAGAATCAGTCTGTGCTGAGAGTGGGTACCAATGCAGGAGCAAAGGATTATCCTCTGACAACGGCTCTTACTGCAGGGGACTGGCATGCGCTTTCTATTGTGTATACCGAGGATGAACAGCAAGGCTATGTGGCATTATACTGTGACGGAGCAAAGGTACTGAATGCCACTGGAATAGGGTTTAGATTAAGTAATACTACCAATCTGGCTGCCGGAATCGGTGCAGCTTATGGAACCAGCTATTTGTGCAACGGTACTTATGACAATATTGTTGTCAAGGCAGCAGCTGCAACAGAGGAAGAAGCCATTACGGAAACACAGGCAAGACTGGATGCCATCAAAGGCGCTGTCCAGACAGACGGAAACATAGTGATATCAGGTGCAGATGTTGACAAGGCAACAGCTAATATCAATGGTCTGACTTATAAGGGCTTTGGTATGTTAAATGGTAACAGTACCAGTAACCTGCTGCTGGATTACAAGGCAGAGCATCCTGATCAATACTGGGACATGATGCAGTATCTTTTCGGTGGAGAATATCCTTTGTTTACCCATATCAAGATGGAAATGGGAAATGACGGAAATAATTCTACCGGAGCAGAAGCCTGTACCATGCGTTATGAGAACGAAGAAGCGGATGCTTCCCGCTCTCCGGGATTTGTCATGGCAGCTGATGCGAAGAAGATCAACCCGAATGTCAAGATCAGTATTTTGCGTTGGGAGATGCCGGCATGGGTTGCTTCCAAATGGAGCAGTGACCGTACCGGTGCAGGATATGAAGCAGTTTATAAATGGTACAAGGAGACCATTTTTGATGCCTATGAAAAATATGGTTATGTCGTAGATTTCGTAGATCCTGATAAGAACGAGACAACAGACCCTAATGAGGACTTTATCAAATGGTTTTCCAACCGGGTAAAAAAAGAAACAGATTTCCCGGACTATATGGATCAGGCAGCGATTGGCGCTTATCACAATATCAGAATTATTGCTTCTGACGAGAATAAGACCCTGCAAATCGTACCTTCCATGAGAAGCGACAATGATCTCTACAATGCAGTAGATATCATTGGTTTCCATTATCGTACCAGTGCCACGGAGGATTACATCAAAATGGCGGATGTGGACGACAAGGAGGTATGGTACAGCGAGGGTTGTGCAACCTTTGGTTATACAGAGTTACAGGAAAACAAGACGAGTGAATACGGTGGTGGAACGATCGGAGGATATCAGAGTCCGTTGGCTCTGGCAGACAGCTTTATCAATGCGTTTACCGGATCTCGCAGAACCCACTACATTTTCCAGCCGGCTATCGGTTCCTTCTATGAAGGCATCCAGTATGGCCATAAAGAGCTGTTAAGTGCCAGAGATCCCTGGAGCGGTTATATCCATTATGATCCGGCACTGTACATGATTGCACATTTCTCTCAGTTTGCAGTCACCGGATGGGAGGATACCGACCCTTCCCAGAATGAAATCTGGCGTGTTATCACCGGTGCAACCTCCGGATCCTTCGGCTCCAGTGACAATGAGCATCAGACAGCAGGGATGGATGGGAAAGCCAGCTATATGACACTGGTATCTCCGGATAAAAAAGACTTTTCTGTAATTTTTGTAAATAACACAAGAAATCAAAAAACCTTTAAGATTACTGCAAAGGATATGGCAGTAGCCTCCGATGCAACCTTAAAAATATGGACAACCACAACAGATAGCTATTTACAAAAGAGTGATACAGATGCAGAAC
The DNA here is from genome assembly GCF_003480225.1 of Clostridium sp. AM34-9AC. NCBI lineage: Bacteria > Bacillati > Bacillota > Clostridia > Eubacteriales > Clostridiaceae > Clostridium > Clostridium sp. AM34-9AC. The sequence goes on along the minus strand of NZ_QUIU01000018.1, from coordinate 29,783 downwards.
AGCAGAACGGTTGCTGGTATGTAACAGTTCCGGCTTATGGGATGGTAACAGCAACTACACTGAATACGACACCTGCAAGAACACCGGAACAAGAAATCCATAACGAGGACAGAACGGTTTTGGATACTGACAGTACCGGACGCAATCAGAATACAACGGATAATGTACTTTATGCGGATGATTTCGAGTATACAGAAGAACCGGAAATGGAACAGTATAATGCCAAAACCGGGAAAACCACCAGTGTAGATTATCTGACAGCAAGAGGCAATGAGCCACGTTACATGTTGGATACGCATGGCGCTTACATTGTAGAGAACGGCAGATTAAAATCGGAACTGACGACCAGTGTGGGACAGTGGAACGGTGGAGAACCTTCAACGATCGTCGGCGATTTCCGCTGGATGGATTATGTGACAAAAATTGATGTCCAGATTCCGGAGACATCTGCATCGACCTATGCGAGACTGGGTATCCGTACCCAGACAGGCATGAACTGGAACCAGAGCGGCTATACGTTGGAGATTAACGGTGCCGGATCCTGGAAACTGTACCGCGTAGGCAGTGCTGTAGCAAATGGAACGGTAACAGCCACAACAGATGGCAAATATGAATTAAAGCTGGCAGCCCTTGGCGACATGATTACCGCGTTTATCAACGGAGAACAGGTCACAAGCTATCAGGACGCATCTCCGATGCTGTCCGGTCGCGTCAAGATCAGCAACAACTGGCATCAGGTATATTATGATAACCTTCTCATTGAGAAGATTGCAGGAGGATGTGCTTATGCGTTGTCTATGGTGGATGGACAGGATGATAGCGTAAGCTATGAGGGAAGTTGGACAATCGACAATCCCGGAAGCGGCAGTGCGGACAACTGGTATCGTACCTTGTCTGTATCAGGCGGAAGCGGTGCAACAGTGAGTTTCCCTATCCATGGTGCGGGATTTGCAATTATTGGACCTAACAACGCCGGGACGAAGCTGGATGTCTATGTAGATAACAACCTTGTAGCGGAGAATGTTTCGACCACAGCAGCTGCAAGTCGTTATGAGTCTTACAGCTATAGTGGTCTGGGCCTTGCAGATCATAATATCAAAGTAGTAGTAAAGAGTGGTACCCTGAAAATAGATGCACTGTATGCGTTGGGTGAGACAACCCAGATCGGTGATGATGTGCTTGTCAGCGTAGAAACAAAATTTCCTGCAGCTTATGCAGTTGAGCAGAATCAGACCCTCAAGAATTTGCCGGCTACGGTAGAAGTAAAAACAGGAAATGGAACTGTAGTGACAAAGCCTATCGTATGGAGCAATAATACGGCGGAACATTTCTCGGAAGCTTATGCGACGACCAGTGTCACCGGTGTGGTGCAGGACGGTGTCAACAGCTTCGGAGCAAGTCTCGGAGTGACGATTCCGGTAGAAGTGGTGCCGGAGAATACGGTATATTTTATTGATATGGTAAAGGGAACTCCGGATGCAGATGCAAAAACGGAAGCCTTTGCAGCAGTGAAGGAACTCAGAGGAAGTGCGCTGTTGAACCAGACTGCGGATCAGTTAAAGACCTCCGGCAATAGCTGGGGGCTGGTAGATACTGACGCGGGAACCAAGAGTTACACCGATACTACAGATAAGACAGCAACCGGTATTTACGGGAACAATAACAAATCAGGCGAAACTCTGACCTACGCGCTGACTTTAGATCCCGGTAAATACACCATTACCTCTGCACACAGAGAGTGGTGGGGAATGACCAGACCGATGAACCTGACAGTAACAGTGGATAATATTACACTGGATGCCGGAACGATTCAGGTAGACGGCAGCAATCCGAATGCTGTAAATACTTATTCTTTTGACGTAAGAACCAAACAGACCGTAACCTATACGATCACTGCAACCGGAACACAGGCTCCTGTCATCAGCTGGCTCGTTGTCAGCCGGACCGGAGATGCCGAGGAAATTCAGCCGAATGACAGTATTCCCGGTACATCAGGCAGTGTCATCCGTGATACGAACGGAAAGGCGATGCAGGCACACGGCGGTTCCGCAGCAGCCATGAAAGAAGGAACCGGAGAGGGATGCGTCAATATTGACCTCGATGGTGACGGACAGATCACAGAGGGTAAGACCGTATATCTGTGGTATGGAGAAGATAAGACCAACAACACCAGACCGGTAGATGGTGTAAAATGTTATGTTTCTACCGATCTTTACAACTGGACCGACAAGGGAACAGTACTGTATCTTCAGAGCAGCATCCTGCCGATTGAAGAATCCGCAGAGAAAGCAATCACTTCCTCCGCAGGAGCAAATGGAACAGGAACGACCCAGAGTTATCCTGCAATGCAGCTCAGTAATACCAATTTCGAGACTCTGAAGGCATGGGGAAAGCTGTCCGCAGCACCAGAGGGTGTCACCGAAGCGGAATTCCGTGATGTCAAGCTGTTCTTAAGAGCCTATGTCACAGAGTTTGAGAAAGAGCCAACGAGCGCTGAGGATATATCCTGGATTGCAAAGAGTTATGATGAGACAAAGGTAGAGGCAGGTAGCTTCCTGTACCCTGACAGCAAGACCAATGGAACCCAGACCGTATCCAGATTACAGCTTGCTTTCGAGGGAATGTATGGTAATTATTGCATTACTGAGCGACCTAAGATGGTCTATAATGAAAAGACAAAGAAATTTGTCATTATTTTCCATGCAGATGGACCTTTGTACAATAATGAAAAGCTGTACAACTGGGTGAAGAACGGTATGCAGGGCAACTGTGAAGCCAGCAGATACAGCCGCGCTATGGTTGGTTTTGCAACAAGTGATACACCATTCGGACCTTTCAAAGTGGTAAATATGACCCGTATGAATTATGATGAGAGCCTGAATGCACAGCGGTTGGGCGAAGCCAGAGACATGACTGTGTTTGTCGATGATGTGGATGCAAATGCAGACGGAGCAAAGGATGCTTATGTAATCTACTCCAGTGAGATGAATGCAAAGCTGTATGCATCTCTATTGAACAGTGATTATACCGGGCTCGCTGCCAAGGGTAATACAGCGGACAATCAACAGATGGCAGCCCGTCTGGTATCTGACAATAGCAGAGAAGCACCCGCTGTCATGAAATACGATGGTTGGTATTACATGATTACGAGCGGAACGGATGGCTGGAACAGCACCGCACATACCTACTATCGCAGTCAGAACATTCTAAGCGGCTGGGAAAAAGTAGGAAACCCGGCAAAGAATGATACCGGAAAATGTTTTGATACACAGGTGACATATATTATTCCGATTGATGCAGCTGCAGGAAAGTTCATTTATATGGGAGACCGTTGGAATGGCAACAAATTGTCCGACAGCCGTACTGTCTGGCTGCCCTTACAGGTAGATGCCACTTCCCATACTATTGCGATTCTGAATCGCACCAACTGGAAGACAGAAGAACTGGAAGATCTGATCCCGGTTGGCATACAGACTGCACTTCCCAAGATCACATGGACGGACGGCAGTAATTTGCCGGAGAAAGTCACGGTAAGCTATAAGGGACAGACTGTGGAGAGTAAGGTTGCCTGGGACAAGAGTTCTTATCAGGTCATCGGCAGAACCACTGTCACCGGTAAACTCATCGATTGCCGGAACGCGGAGATCTCAACAGAAATGCTGGTATGTCCGAAAAATGCAGTTTATTTTGCAAATGCATCGAAAGCACCGGTAAGTGCAGATTATACTTCCATCATGAAACAGCTCGGCAATACATTGTTACATACAGTGGATGTATATGATGGCGCCTACAGTACAGAAACAGGATTTGGATATGTAGGAGCAGAAGGAAAGTTGCGTAACAGCACAGATGACATTTATCAAAGTATGCGTTATGCAACAGACAAGACCCAGAGCATCAGTTATCGGTTTGATCTGGAAGCCGGAAAATATAATGTTTATGTGGGTATGTTTGACCCCTCCAGCTGGTGGGATGGAAAACGCTATGCGGATATCAGTCTGAATGATAAGGTAGTAACAGAGAAATACAATTACCAGAATAATGTAAACGATACTCTTACGTATGAAAATGTAGAGGTAGGCGAAGAAGGAACTCTGACGATAACTATTTCGCCGAATGCAGCTACATCCAGTGCCGTTCAAGTCAGCTTTATTGTAGTGGCAAAAGCGCAGAAGGATGCAGAAGTTACCCCGACTCCGGAGCCTACGGCAAGTCCAAAGCCTACGGCAGCACCTACGGCAAGTCCAAAGCCTACGGCAGCACCTACGGCAAGTCC
>NZ_QUIU01000018.1:0-25497 GCF_003480225.1 Clostridium sp. AM34-9AC | reverse complement strand
GCAAGTCCAAAGCCTACGGCAGCACCTACGGCAAGTCCAAAGCCTACGGCAACGCCCTCAAACGATTCCAATCATGAGGATGACAAGGACAACAACACCTCGAATTCTCCTGTGGCAGCAACCGCAACTCCGGTTCCGGTAGCAACAGCAAGACCTGTTCATCCTACAGTGGGTGCAACACCAAGTGATATGGTAAATGCGACACCGACCGTTCCGGCAACAACACAGAAGACAGAAAAAACAGGAGCAACCATAATCAATGCAGCCGGTGAGGCTGAGGCAATCGGATGGAAGGATATCCTTGAAAATATTCGTCAGAATGTAAGTGATAGCAGCAATAAAGAGATCTATATTGTGGCAGGCAGCGACACCGTTGTTCCTGCAGAAGTATTGCAAAGCGTAATGGGAAGCAACCTGTCTCTGAGAATCGAAATCGAGGAGGAACTGGCATGGATCATTGAAGGACAGGAGATCACAGAAAATGTAGGAGATATTGATTTCGGAATCCTTAGGTCAGCGGATCGGATTCCTGCTGAACTGATAACACAGATGACACAGGGACATGATTATATTCCTTTGTCACTGGTACACGACGGAAGCTTCGGCATGACCGCAAAACTGTCAGTCCGTCTTGGTACAGAGAATATCGGTAAATATGCAAATCTCTTCTACTATAATCCTGACAGTGCAGCAATGGAGTTAGTTGCGTTCGGTCAGGTGGCAGACAGCGGATGGGTTGAACTCAACTATGAGCATGCCAGCGAATATCTGCTGGTTATGGCTGACGAGCCTATGGATGTAGAGAATCTGTCCAAGGATGCTTCGTCGGAAGCAGTTTCCGCAGAAAATGACAACACAGAGAGCCAGAACCGTAATCACAGCAAAGCAGGAAAAATTTGGATTCCTATTGTGATTGTAATAGTATTGACAGGATGTGCTGCAGGATATTTCTATCTGCGTAAGAAAAAGTAAAAGGGTATATATATTCTGTATGATCTAACATTAAAAACCGGCGAAATCTTATTTGACATGGCTGTCATTAAGATTTCGTCGGTTTTTTGTATACGGTAGGTTATGCAGGATTTTAAAATCACGAGACATCATTGATAAGATTGGGTTCAGTAGGATACAGAAAGTTGTATTACTTTGCGGAGTAAAACAAGAAAAGACAGAAAGAAGTATCTGCAAATAAGAAGTATATAAAATGTTTAGATTTGGACAGTAGAAATAAAAACGTTTTTATGCTATCATGCATATAACAGTAAGAGGTGATAGCTATGAAAATAGAACGAATTGATGACAAGACAGTAAAGTGCTTCCTGTCCAATGAAGAATTGGAAGAGTACGAGATTGATTATAAAGATTTTGTGGTCCGCAGTGAAAAAGCCAAAGAGGTTGTGCAGGAGATTATCGAGCAGGCCGAGGAAGAGGTGGGCTATAAGCCGCCGAAGTATGCTTTTGACCTGCAGATCATGATGGTACCGGATGAAGGATTGATGCTGGTATTTTCCGAGAAGGAACCGCTGGAGAATAAAAACGGTGCACAGCTGTTACAGGCGTTGCAGGAGATGAAGCGTGTCTTCGAGGAGAAAAAGGCAGAAATCAATGCAAACTTAGAGAAAAGTGCACAGGCAGAAGAGGCATCGGAGAATGCCAAAAACGGAAAAGGCAAAAAGGGTAAAAAAGGTGCGGCGGAAGCACAGAAGCCGCAGTTTGCAATCTTTGCCTTCCGCAATATCGGCAGAGTCCTTGCATATGCTGCGGTGTTGCCTGCAAATCTGAGAATCGACAGTACTTTGTACCGGCTGGAAGACGGGACCTGCTATGTCTATGTAAAAAAAGGCGGTGCTTCCTACGAGCGTTACAGCAGAGCCTGCATCCAGGCGATGGAGTTCGCTGCTTTGTATGCTGCGGATGAGCAGAAGGTACGATATCTGGAAGAGCATGGTGAGTGCCTGATCCGTGAGAAGGCACTTCGTAAGCTGAGGGTATAGTATTTACTCAATATGAGGACCACCTAGCAACAGACGCCATATCCTCCGGCAGCGGTGCGGTAAAATGCATTTGTTCTCCGGTGATGGGATGGCGGAAGGATAACCTCCATGCATGCAGTGCCTGACGCTGTATCAATGCCATATCGGGATTGTACAGATAATCTCCGATCAGGGGGAAACCTAAATATTTCATATGGATCCGTATCTGATGGGTGCGGCCGGTCTCTAAAATGAGAGAGACCAGGCTGTGCCCGTTTTTTTCGTCCAAAACCCGGTAATGGGTAACAGCGGATTCCCCTTTTTCAAAATCCACACAACGCTCAATGATAGAACCTTCTTTTCGCCCTAAAGGTGCGGTAATCGTACCCTCAGAAGGCAGCACAGAGCCTTTTACAATGGCAAGGTATTCCCTTGTGATACTGGAACTGGTCTTGTTGGCGATCATGGTGGACAACATTCCGGCACTGACATAATGCTTGGATATAATCGTAAGTCCGGAGGTATCCCGGTCCAGACGATTAATACAACGGAACACAAAGGGACAGTTCTGCTGTGCAAAATAATAGGCAAGGCCGTTTGCCAGGGAATTGTAATAATTGTTCATGGAAGGGTGGATCGGCATGCCTGCCGGCTTATTGATCACCATGAGATCCTCGTCCTCGTAGATGATATCCAGCGGCAGCTCCACCGGTGGGATTTTTTCCGAGGAGTGTTCCTCGTGGATATGCAGCGTCAAGGTATCTCCCGGCTGCAATATATGATTCATGAAGCAGGGAATCCCGTTTGCCTGCACGGCGGTGGGGTCTTTTTTTAACTGCACCAGATTCTGAGAGGAGAAGCCTTTCTGTTTCAGAAAATGGTTGACCGGCAGGGGTGATATGAAATGATCTGTTGTATAGGTTAATGTACGTTCCATAAAAATTGTGCTTTCTAAATTATTATTTATGATACATAACGATGGTATTTTTCATACTCTCTTTGCTTGGGCGGCTATCGTGATCAAATTTGCGGTACAATTTATCCACGGCGGCTGCTTTATACGGGTGAACTTATTGTATCATAACACAATTCCCACGTTGTAATAAACAGCTATTCTCAGGATCGGGCAAAATCGGACAGTCCAGGGAGCAAATAATGTCATTTCGGAAGCAACGTATGTTTTCTATAATATCGTTAAAAGCACAAGTTTGTGCTTCTGCAAGCACAGATTATGAAAAAGCTGATGCCCGAAGCAGAGGAATATTGCGACAGAGATTGGGTAACAGAGCAGATTTGCAACGAAAATAATGAGTGAGAAAGGTATGGTGGTTTGTATGGAAAAATACGCATGGCGCGGAAAAATTGTACCGGGAATGCAGGAGGAATATAAGAAGAGACATGACAACATCTGGCCGGAGATGAAGGAAGTGCTGGCAAAAGCCGGAATCGTGAATTACTCCATCTGGATGCAGGGCGAAGAACTGTTTGGATATTATGAGTGTGAAAAAGGCGTTGACTATGCGGCAAAAGTGCAGGCAGAGAGTGACGTGGTGAAAAAATGGGATGAATACATGAAGGATATCCTGATCATGGAGAAGGATCCTGTGACGGGAGCACAGCCTTTGCTTACACAGGTATTCAGTTTCAGATAGGGGAGGTTGTGGATATCTTATGGAGAAATATTACCTGGCCGTGGATATCGGTGCTTCCAGCGGACGACATATTCTGGGACATTTGGAGAACGGCAAAATCGAATTAGAAGAAATCTACCGTTTTGAAAACGGAATGGATCATAAGGACGGCAAGCTTCTGTGGAATGTGGAGCGGCTGTTCGGTGAGATCCTGAACGGAATGAAAAAATGCAAAGAACTGGGCAAGCTTCCGGTCAGCATGGCAATCGACACCTGGGCTGTGGATTATGTATTGCTGGATGAAAAAGATCAGATTCTGGGAGATACTTACGGCTACCGTGATCACCGTACCGACGGAATGGACGCGGAAGTGGCGAAAATACTGCCGGAGACGGAACTGTATGCCAGAACCGGTATTCAGAAGCAGATTTTTAATACGATTTATCAGCTTATGGCAGTGGAAAAGAAGACCCCGGAGATTATGAAACAGGCGAAGACCCTTCTCATGTTGCCGGATTATTTCGGATTCCGTCTGACGGGAAATAAATTGTCGGAGTACACGAACGGTTCCACGACACAGCTGGTGAATCCCGATACCTTCCAGTGGGATAAGGAGCTGATCCGCAAGCTGGGTTACCCGGAGGATATGTTCCTGCCGCTGCAGATGCCCGGAACGAAAGTGGGCCAGCTGCTTCCGGAGATTCAGAAGGAAGTAGGATTCGATCTGGAAGTGGTACTGTGCGGAAGCCATGACACCGCATCGGCCGTAATGGCAGTTCCTCAGACAGAAGGAGACGGCATTTATATCAGCTCGGGAACCTGGTCTCTCATGGGAATCGAATCCCTGAAACCGGTCATTACAGAGGATGCCGCAGCGGCCAACTTTACCAACGAGGGCGGTTACGATCACCGGTTCCGTTTCCTGAAAAACATTATGGGACTGTGGATGATCCAGTCCGTAAGACACGAATATAACGATGCATACTCTTTTGCACAGCTGTGCGATATGGCGGAGGAAAGCAGGGAGTTCCCTTCCAGAGTGGATGTGAATGACCAGAGTTTTCTCTCTCCGGACAGCATGGTGGAAGCCATCAGACAGTACTGTCATAAGACAGGACAACCGGTACCGGAGTCCGTGGGAGAGCTGACTTCCGTAGTATACCGCAGTCTCGCACAGTCCTACGGAGAGACCGTAAGAGGTCTGGAGAAGATCGCCGGGAAGACCTATGACAGCATCCATATCATCGGGGGCGGTTCCAATGCAGCATATCTGAACCAGTTGACAGCGGATGCTACGGGCAAGACCGTATATGCGGGTCCCGGTGAGGCAACCGCTATCGGCAACCTATTGGCGCAGATGATCCATGCAGGAGATCTTGCAGATCTGAAGAGTGCCAGAAAATGTGTCCGGGAGTCTTTTGAAATTAAGGCATTTGCTCCGGCAAAGTAATAAAAATGATGCCAGGGTCAAAAGGTCTAAGCCCACATGAGCTTGCTCATAAGTGGGCAAAAGCCTTTAGGACCCGCCCCGATATGAGCATAAAAGTGGGATGATAATCCCACGATATGCGAATATTGGGTAGGATTGTGGGAGTGCGTAGCACGGAGCAATCCGTAGGCATCAAAGTCGGGGGCTTTTGCCCCCGACATCATAAAAATAACCTTATAAAAGGAGGAAATTATAAATGTTAGTAAACACAAAGGCAAAGATCGGTGTATTTTCCATCGCTCTGGGAGCATATCTGCCCCAGTTCCCCCAGCTGGTGCCTAATTTCGAGGCACAGTATGAGGATTTCAAAAAGACGATTCCCGATACTGTAGATATCGTTGATGGTGGCATGGTGACCACCAAGGAACAGGCTATGGCAGCAGGTGATAAATTCCGTGCTGCAGACGTAGATCTGGTATTCCTGCAGTTGCTGACCTATGCAACTTCCTATAACGTACTTCCCGCGATCCGTGATCTGGATGTGCCTGTAGTATGTATCAATGTGCAGAAAAAGCTGGCGCCGGACTATGCCAATACCGATATTCCCATCTGGCTGGGTGACCTGTATGCCTGTGGTGCCGTAGGTGAGGCTGTGGCAGACCTGGAGCGTGCAGGCAAGAGACATGCTGTAATCACTGGCGTGGTAGAAGGCGGCGACCCCGAGGTGGCAGCTCAGATCGAAGATTGGTGTAAGGCAGCTCAGGTCCGCAGACGTTTCCGTCAGACCAATATTGCCCAGATCGGCCGCCCTTATCCCGGAATGATGGATCTCTATATCGATGAGACCAACCTTTACAACAGAATGGGCCTGTATACCAAGCAGTTTGACTGGGAAGATATGTGGGCTATTGCAGACGATATTACTGATACCGAAGCTATTAAGGCGAAGGCACAGGACATCATCGATACCTTCGAAGTAGAGGGTGGCGCTACCGCAGATGACGAAGATATTCTGGATATGGCAAAGCATGTGCTTGCTTTCGAGCAGTGGGCGAAGGATGAAGACTTAAGCATGATCGCCTCCCATTATGCCGGTAAGGCACAGGGAGTAGCCGGTAAACTGGATTCCATGCTGATCCCTGCATTTTCCATGCTGATCAAGCAAGGTACCGCATGTGCCGTAGAAGGTGATATGAAAGTTGCCATGGCAATGTCCATTCTGAAGACGATCTCCGGTATGGGACAGTTGTCCGAGATGTACTCCATTGATTTCAACGAGGATATCTGCATCATCGGTCATTCCGGATCCGGCGATGCGGATATCTCTCTGGCACATAAGCCCACCATGAAGATCGTTAAGGTATTCCACGGCAAGGTAGGAGGCGGATATCTGACTCAGTTCTATCCTCCCGTAGGCCCGGTGACCTATCTGGCTATCACGCAGGATAAGGACGGCAACTTCAAGTTCGTTGTGGCAGAAGGCGAGAATCAGCCCGGCCCGATCTTCACTTTCGGTGACACCAATATGCGTACCAAATTCTCAATCCCCTGCAGAGAGTTCGTGAACCGTTGGAGCGAGGCAGGCCCTACCCATCATATGGCAGCAGCTGCCGGCAGACATATTGACACGATCCTGAAGGTTGCTAAAATATTAAATGTGCCGGTAGATGTGATCACACGGTAAAGCATTTGCGTAAAAATGGCGAAGTAACTGCAGAAGCAAAAAGCGAACTCTGAAAAACCGATTTTGCGAATGGGATGCTGGATAGTTACGAATATTTATGATTTAAAAAAAATATGCCTGTAGGCGGCAGTCCACAGGCAATAGAAAGGTTAGGTATTATCATGAAATTTTTAGATGCAGAATTTGTACAGGGATTTATCAGAATGGCAGATGACGGCTGGCAGCAAGGCTGGCATGAACGTAACGGCGGCAACCTGTCTTACCGTGTGAAGCCGGAAGAGGTAGAACTGGTAAAGGAGAACTTTGAGCCGAAGGAGTTCCAGCCCATCGGCACCACAGTTCCCGCACTGGCAGGAGAGTATTTCCTGGTGACCGGCAGTGGCAAATATTTTCGTAATGTCAGCATTAAGCCGGAAGATTCTATCTGCATGATCGAACTTGACGACAAGGGTGAGAATTACCGTATCGTATGGGGTCTGGTAAACGGGGGCAGACCTACCTCCGAGCTCCCCAGCCACCTGATGAATCTGGAAGTGAAGAAGCTGCAGGATCCCGACTACCGTGTTGTATATCATGCACATACCACCAATATCATTGCGCTGACCTTCGTGCTTCCTCTGGAGGATAAGGTATTCACCAGAGAACTGTGGGAGATGGCAACCGAGTGCCCCGTAGTATTCCCGGATGGTGTGGGCGTAGTGCCCTGGATGGTACCGGGCGGCAGAGAGATCGCAGTAGCTACCTCCGAACTGATGAAGAAATACGATCTGGCCATCTGGGCACATCATGGAACCTTTGCCGCAGGCAAAGACTTCGACCTGACCTTCGGTCTGATGCATACCGTAGAAAAATCCGCAGAAATTCTGGTGAAGATGTTGTCCATGCAGCCGAATAAGAGACAGACCATTACCCCCGATGATTTTCGCCATCTGGCAAAGGACTTCGGTGTGACCCTTCCGGAAGAATTCTTATATGAAAAATAACGATCCGAGGGACACACGAAGGAGCCTCGAACCGTTATATCTTGAATGCCTGACGTTATCGGCGCGATTTTAAACGCGCCTCGTTAGGTGTCATATCATACATTTTTTTGAACTGTTTGTAGAAGAAGTTCTGATTCTCATAGCCTACAGACAGGGCAATCTCAGACACCGGCAGCGCGGTGTGGGACAGCTGATTCATAGCGACTCGCATACGCTGCCGTGTTTGTATTTCCTTAAAGGTAGTGCCGGAATATTTTTTGATCATACGGCTCAGGGAAGAGGGGGTGTACCCGATCTGTGCAGCCAGTTCGTGAAGAGTTCCGGTATCATAATGCTCCGCCAGGTATCTGCGTACCACCACCATCAGGACATTGCTCTGCTCATCTTTCTGGTCTAATAAAATATTTTCCGCATTGCTTAAGATATGCATGAACAGCAGGGCAAAGGTGTGTTCCGAGAGCTTATGCCAGTTCTGAGGCTGCTGTAACAGAAGGAAGACCGCATTGTGGATGAGGTTCTGGATGCAGGGATTATCGGAGACGGTAAAGTACAGATACTGACCGACACAACTGTCACCTTCCAGCGCATTGATGATAAAATCCGCCAGAATATTATCCTTGTTGATCAAAGTCAGGATATTCTGGAAATAGGCGGGGCGGATGATGATGTTAATGCCCAGATCTTCCTGGCCACAGGCTATTACCGCATGTTCGATATGTTGGTTCATAAATAGAAGTTCCCCGGGGCGGAGACAGATCTCTTCTTCATTTATGACATGTGTGACAGAACCAGAGAGACAATAAAAGATCTCCACGTAATCATGTTTATGCTTTGGAAAATCCACAAAGCGGGTGTGGCGACGCAGAGTAATATCATCTTCGGAGTGTTCCAAAAATTTATCACTCTCTACTACAAAATCCTGTTTGCTGGTGTAGAGATTCTTCTGAACGGCAATATTACCGTCTAAAATCTGTTGTTCCTCCGGTGTGATATAGGCCGGATCCAGAAAACCGTTCTCATACATATCGATCGTCATTCCTTTCAGCAACCCGCAATTTTGAACTGCGGGCAGGTTTTTCGACTGAGTTTATTTTACAGGAAAGAGACAAAAACCTCAAGATGTGTGCAAAAAGTGATTCTGCATTGCACGTGTCATTTTTGTGTTGTATATTAATAATGATTATGAACAATAAGCAGCTTTGCGCCGGCAGTCCAAAGTGTGCAGGTTGTGGAAAGATATGAGGATTTGTATGGCAGATACCACAGTTAAAAAGATCATCTGCAGTTCCTGTGGGGCAGAATTTGAGGATACCCTTCCGAAGTGTCCCTATTGCGGAAGCCTGAATTACAAGGGCGCCGAAGCGGAATATCTGGGGAAGCTGGAAAGCATGCGGCAGGATATGCAGCAGTTGGAGCAGGTACCGGAGAAGGAACTGAAGAAAAAACTGAAAAAGAAACAGAAATTTGTGATTAAGCTTCTGATCTTATTGGCGGCATTGGCAGCGATACTTGCGGTAATTGTGTTCCGGGTGCGGTATATAGAACCCAGGGATGCCAGAGCGGATTATCTGTGGGAAAAAGAGAACTTTCCGATACTGGACCGTCTCTATCAGGAGAAGGATCTGGAAGCACTGATGGATTTTTATGAGCAGGCTGTCGAAGAGAACAGAACCATAGACCGATGGGAACACAGTGGTATTTTCCGCTGGCTCATGAGCTGCCGGGATGCGAGAGAATATCTGGCGATGGAACAGAGTGGAGAGACACTTCGCGACTATCAGGAGACACAGCTTTTAGATGATTATTGGATGATGCGGGGACTGGACTACAGCGAGGTCATTCTGACGGAGAAAGACAGGGAGTATATCCGTCCTTATGTGGAAGCAACCCTGAACAGTCTGGCAGACCGTTATACGTTTACCGCAGAAGAAGAGAAAAAATTCGAGGATAGTCTGCGAAATAATTACGGTTATCCCAGATATGAGGATTGCGAGGAATACATTAAGAAGCATAACGAATAGGAAAGGATCATAAAAGCAATGATGAAATGTAAATATTGCGGGGGCAATCTGACATTGGAGCAGGCATATTGTCCGCATTGCGGAAGACCGAATGAAGAAGCCGCACAGCATGTCAAAGACATGGAGCATTACAAGAGCAACTTTGAGGATACCAAAAGTGATGTCTATAAAGTGGCGGAGAAAAATACGGAGATCATGTCACATATGATAATCATCACAGTGCTGGTGATCCTGTGTGTGGTGGTGTTTGTAGTATCTGCACGTAGCTGGAGCATCCACAGAGGCTTGCTACAGTTTGATGCAGGGATCCGGCAGAGCAGCTATATGAAACAGATGGAACAATATCTGGAAGATGAGGATTACATAGGTTTATCAGCTTTTTGCGACAGGCATTACATCCGGCCTTATAGCAGTAATAATAATTATGAAAAATATCAGCTGCTCATGGAAGCCAGCGGAGCGTATCGTTACTTTTATGAAAGTCTGATGAAGGCAGTTACGATCAACTCCGGCAATGTATCCATACTTCCCGGTCTGTATGAAAATATTTCGGATTATTACGAGCAGCTGGAAAGGATTCTGCATCCTGTGGATAATGATTATAGGGCAAAACAATATCGGGAACTGCCGGAGGAGCAGAAGGAAGCCATTCTCCGGATGGAAGAGAATGAGAAGGCACTGCTGCAGACCTATTTTGGCATGACCCCGGAAGAGGCAGAGAATTTCGGTACGATGTCAAATGCACAAAAAATCTTATTCCTGGAAGAAAAAGGCGAGGTGATGGGTTATGGTAAATCTGAAGAGTAAGCTGAAACAGGCACAGAAGCAGAGAGGCGCGCTGCTTGTGATGAATCTGGTGATCATAGCCCTGTGCCTGATATTGTTTTGGGGAACCATTCATATGTTCCGGCAATTAAATGACGCCTTTTCCCGTCCTGCGAAGACCAACTGGATGGAGAATAATGTGCAGAGTGAAAATTATGCCTACCTGTTAGTAAATTATCACGAGGACATGGCGTACGGCGGCTTGCTGTCCGGAACAAAAAAGGAATGCTATGGTGTGGCGAGATATTTTGAGGCGGCGTCCATGTATAAGGCATTTCTTCAGACCGGAGATACGGAGCGAGCTGCCAGAGAAAAGGAGAAGATGGATGCCGCATATGAAGAAATGGGTGACTGGAATATTGCAGCGGACAGCATCAGGGAGAGACTTGGATTGGACTGACAGATTTGCTGTAGGAATACCGGCGATATTACTGGCAGCCTGTCAGACAGTGGGATGCCGGATCAGTATAGAATACCATACTTCCGTACATAGAACGATGCAGTCGTGGCTGGAACAGGTCCCTATGGCAGGCTGGATTTTGTGGTGGATAGCAGAGACATTACTTTTTGGACAGATGCTGCGATGGCTGTTTGTGCATGCAGGGAGAGACAAGGCAGTTCAGGAGGACGGTATCGGGAAAGGTATCGGAAAGAGAATATTTTTGATTTTTGCAGGATTGTTGATAGCCTGGCTGCCGGTGCTCCTTTCCAATGATCCCGGATTTTATAATTATGATATTTACGGGCAGGTGCCTCAGGTGATGTATCCTGAGGTACCGTATAATACACACCATTCGTTACTCAGCACGTTGGTCATGGGAGGCGTTATCACGATAGGATACCGGATCTTCGGGACGATGGAGAAGGCAGTATTTCTTCACTCCTGCTTCCAGATGATACTTTGTGCGGCGACCTTTTCCTACAGTCTGGATTTCTGGTATCGGCGATTGAATAGAAAATGGCTGTTGGGAGTCGGATTTTGTTTTTATGCTTTTCTGCCGACGATTGCCTTGTTTTCCGTCAGTACGACCAAGGATGTGGTATGCTCTCTGGCACTTTTTATTGCATTTCACCTGTTGTATGAATTGTATGAGAATACGGAGGGATTTTTTCGGAAGAAAGAGAAAATCGCAGCATTATCGTGTAGCCTGATCGTGGGAGCGCTGTATCGGAAAAATGTAATTTATGCGGTTTTTCTTTATCTGGTGTTGTGCGCGGTTTTCTGTAAAAAGCAGAAAAGAAAGATCATTTCACTGTTTGCGGGAACGATTCTGCTGACCATGCTATTGTCTGTGGGAATGGAAACTCTGCTCCATGCGGAAAAAGGTTCCGCGGTAGAGGCTCTGTGTGTACCGCTCCAGCAGATTGCAAGGGTATATACAGATAAGGGAGAAGCGGCGTTTGACAGTGAGGAATTGCAGCTGCTGGATCAGATCATGGACAGAGAACAGTGGTCACAATATAATCCTTTTCTGGCAGACCGGATCAAAAATTATGTGAATAATGAAGAACTTCTTCAAAATAAGTTGGAGTATCTGAGACTATGGTTCCGAAAAGGATGGCAGTATCCGGGATGTTATCTGAGAGCCTTTCTGGATAATACGTATCAGGCCTGGTATCCGGGGACATCGGTTGTGGATGATCCGGACGGTGATATTTATTACTTTGATTTCGAGGGAAGAAATGTACTGGAAATGAAGACGATCAGTTCCCGGCTGACAGAATTTTATCGTAAGATATCGCTGGAATATTATTACCAGAAAATTCCGGTGATCCGTGCGTTGTTTGCAATCGGCACCTATTTCTGGCTGGCAGTGATCCTGTTTTTCTATGGCATCCGGCGGCGGAGGGCAGAGATATGGAACAGTTGGCTGCTGGTTCTGGCACTGTGCCTTACGGTCTTTCTGGGTCCCATATCCCTGGTGCGTTATTATCTGCTTTTATTTTATGTAGCTCCGGCAGGTATCTTCTTATTAGCAGATAGACCTTGACAAATCACGGAAGCATGCACTACAATTACTTGCATACGACAATGACGATGAAAAGGATCAGTACGATCGGAAAGCATCCCAGAGAGAGGGGAAGGACACGGTGACGTGCGGCTGGGAACCCCTTATGACAGAGGATCGGAAACCTCCCTTGGAGTCCTGTGCGAGACACAATGTACCTGGAAGCGGCGAAGCACAGCGTAGAACCGGCGTTAACGGTGACAGAGCAGGATACATATTTGTATCAATCAGGGTGGTACCGCCGAGTGATCGGTCCCTTTTTCGGGAGCGATGACCCGGCGTTTTTCGTTTCCGTAGATCGTATTAGCAGCAGTTTATATGCAAAAAAGAAAAGGAGAGAAAAAATGGCAGACAAGAAAATGGTAGAAGCGATTACTTCCATGGAAGAAGATTTCGCCCAGTGGTATACCGATGTAGTGAAGAAAGCAGAGCTGTGTGATTACACCAGTGTCAAGGGCTGTATGGTGATCAAGCCCGCAGGCTATGCGATCTGGGAACTGATCCAGAAGGAGCTGGATGCACGTTTCAAAGCAGTCGGAGTACAGAATGTATATCTTCCCATGTTCATTCCTGAGTCCCTGTTGGACAAGGAGAAGGATCATGTAGAAGGCTTCGCACCCGAAGTAGCATGGGTTACCCAGGGAGGATTGAATGAGCTTCCCGAGAGACTCTGTGTCAGACCTACTTCCGAGACGCTGTTCTGTGATTTCTATAAGAATGACATCCATTCCTACAGAGACCTGCCTAAGGTATACAATCAGTGGTGTTCCGTGGTACGTTGGGAGAAGGAGACCAGACCTTTCCTGCGTTCCAGAGAGTTCCTGTGGCAGGAAGGACATACCGCACATGCTACCGCAGAAGAATCTCAGGAGAGAACTCTGCAGATGCTGAATGTATATGCGAAGTTCCTGGAGGAGGTTCTGGCTATCCCCGCGATCAAGGGACAGAAGACCGAGAAGGAGAAATTCGCAGGTGCAGTTGCAACCTATACGGTAGAAGCACTGATGCATGACGGCAAGGCACTGCAGTCCGGTACCAGCCATAACTTCGGTGACGGCTTCGCCAAGGCTTTCGGCATCCAGTTCGCAGACAAGGACAATACTTTAAAATATGTACATCAGACCTCCTGGGGTATGACCACCCGTCTGATCGGCGCATTGATCATGGTACACGGTGATAACGAAGGTCTGGTGATTCCTCCCCGTGTAGCACCCATCCAGATCTGCATTGTGCCCGTTATGCAGAAAAAGGAAGGCGTTCTCGACAAGGCGTATGAGCTGAGAGACCGTCTGGCAAAGGATTTCCGTGTTAAGGTAGATGACAGCGACAAGACCCCCGGCTTCAAGTTTGCAGAGGCTGAAATGAGAGGTT
The DNA here is from genome assembly GCF_003480225.1 of Clostridium sp. AM34-9AC. Taxonomy (NCBI): domain Bacteria; kingdom Bacillati; phylum Bacillota; class Clostridia; order Eubacteriales; family Clostridiaceae; genus Clostridium; species Clostridium sp. AM34-9AC. The sequence continues at coordinate 11,571 of NZ_QUIU01000018.1, read as the reverse complement.
ATCCCATCCGTGTGGAGATCGGCCCCAAGGACATCGAGGCAGGCAAGTGCGTGATCTGCCGTCGTGATACCAGAGAGAAGATCGAAGTCGCTCTGGAGGATCTGGAGACCAAGGCAGCCGAGATCCTGGAGACCATGCAGAAGGAAATGCTGGAGAGAGCAAGAGCACACCGCGACAGCCATACTTATGTGGCACATAACATGGAAGAGTTCGAGCAGATCTTCAATGAGAAGTCCGGATTTGTCAAGGCTATGTGGTGCGGATGCCAGGAATGTGAAGACAAGATCAAGGAAAAGCTTGCTGTTACCAGCCGCTGCATGCCTTTTGAACAGGAACAGATCGCAGATACCTGCGTATGTTGTGGAAAACCTGCGAAAAAGATGGTATACTGGGGAAGAGCATACTAAGATAATATGTAACTATTCAGAGCCATGTAAATATCGTCAAATATTCGTCGAATGCTGGCATTCGTAAGAATATTTTATGATATTTATAGGGCGAAGTAACCACATGAGCAAAAAAGAAGCTCCATAGGGGCGTTTTGCAAATGGGGTTCTGAATAGTTATGAAAATATTAATAAGGCAGATGAAGACGCAGGCCGGTAGTATTGCTACATGGTCTGCGCCTTATTTTTCAATGATAATGCTCGGAAATGAGGAAAAAGATGATCTATAATACATTTGAACTGCATCAGGAGGGTTCCCTGCCGGGAGCACATTTAGTTACCTATATTCAGGAGTATTCGGAGGCAATGGCAATTAACGACAGACCTCTGATCCTGTTGTGCCCGGGAGGCGGCTATACCAGAACCTCCGACAGAGAGGCGGAGCCCATGGCACTGAAATTCCTGGCGATGGGATATCATGCGGCAGTGCTGCGCTATTCCTGCGCCCCTGCGGAATATCCTACTTCCTTAAAGGAACTGGCTTACAGCATCAAGTTCCTGCGGGAGCACGCGAAAGAGTGGCATATCGATCCCCACAAGATCGTAGTGGAAGGCTGTTCTGCGGGAGGACACCTGGCAGCCAGCCTTGGGGTGTTCTGGGATGAAGATTTTCTGGCAGAGAGCCAGGGACTTTCGGCATCCGAGCATGAGCTGCTGCGTCCGGACGGACTGCTGTTATGCTATCCGGTCATCACTTCCGGAGAGTTTGCCCACAGAGGATCTTTTGAGAATCTGTTAGGCAGCAGACAGGAGGAGCTGGGAGAGAAGCTGTCCCTGGAGAAACAGGTAACAAATAAAGTGCCGAAGACCTTCATCTGGCATACCTTTGCGGATCAGTCGGTACCGGTGGAAAATTCCCTGCTGTTCGTCAGCGCTCTCCGCAGAGCCGGAGTGCCCACGGAATTCCATATGTATGAAAAGGGAGCGCACGGGCTGGCACTGGCGAATAAGCTGACAGAGACTAACGATGGCAGAGCCGTACAGGAGGAATGCACCTCCTGGGTTGAACTGGCGCATACCTGGCTGGAGAGCCTTTTTGCAGGAGATGTGGAAGACGGACTGCACGCACAGGGCAGAGAATGGTAAGAATAGCAATAAGAGAAAATGAAAACGCAAGGAGCAGTCATGGAACAGGCAGATACGATCGTTCAGATCCCTCACTTCTACGGAAGCCTGAAGGGAATGCAGAAGAAATTCGATAACTATGCAAGACAGGATGCTTTCACCGGATCCACCAGAGAGGAATGGGAAAGTTGGAAAGAGACTTCCAGAGAGACTTTGAAAGAGCTTCTGGGATGGAAATATATGGAGACCTGTGATCTGGACCCCCGCGTGGAAGAAGTCGTGGAGCTGGAGAACGGCATTCGTCGGGAAAAAGTGATCCTTCAGGTAGAGCCGGAAGTGTATATGCCTATGTATATACTGATCCCGCCGAAGCAGAACGAAGGGAAGCAGAAATGTTTTCTTGCCCTTCCGGGGCATCAGGGCGCAGGTAAATTCAGCGTGGCAGGCCGTGATGATATTCCCGCGGTAAAACGGATGATCGAATTCTACCATTATGATTACGGTATGCAGCTGGCGAAGCGTGGTTATGTGGCAATCTGTCCGGACTGCAGAGGCTTCGGAGAGCGCAGGGATGAGGCATTGCAGAAAGGAACGGATGAGAAATCCTTCCTGACCAGTACCTGTTTTCATCTGGCACATATGGCGGAGCCTTTGGGAGAGACCGTGGCAGGTATGTGTACCTGGGATGCTTCCCGGCTGATCGATTATGTCTACGAACGGGGCGAATGGGATACTGAGGACTTGGGAGTCATGGGATTTTCCGGCGGTGGTATGCAGACGCTGTGGGTCTCTGCTTTGGATGACCGTGTGAAAAAATGTATCATCAGCGGATATCTCTATGGATATCGTGACGCGTTGTTATTGCTCAACGGAAATTGCAGCTGTAATTATGTTCCCCATCTGTGGGAACACTTTGATATGGGAGATATTGCATCGCTCATTGCTCCGAGACCGCTGGCGGTCCAGTCCTGCCGGGATGACCATCTGAACGGTCCCAGAGGACTGGTGAATGTGACGGAGCAGATGGATATTGTGCGGAAGGCTTACAGCCTGTACGGAAAAGAGGAATACCCGATCCACGATGTCAGAGAGGGAGACCACTGCTGGCATGAAGAGGTATTGGATATCGCACTGCCAAGACTGTAAGACATTTATAACCCCTGTTAATAGTTACAAAATATGGAGGAACGTATGGAATATATCGTTCTGGATCTGGAATGGAATCAGAGTAACACCGGTAAAGAGGATGCTGTGGAGAAACTGCCTTTTGAAATCATAGAGATCGGTGCCATCAAACTGAATAAAGAACGTGTCATGGTCAGCGAATTCAATGAACTGATCAAGCCACAGGTCTACCATGAGATGCACAAGATCACCAGCAAACTGATCCATATTCAGATGCAGGAGCTGGAGCGTGGGAGACCATTCCCGGAGGTCGGAGGAGATTTTGTGAGATGGTGCGGACAGGAGGAGTATCTGTTCTGTACCTGGGGCACGCTGGATCTGACGGAGTTACAGCGGAATATGGCATATTATGAGATGCCGCTTCTGGCACCGGGACCGCTGCCCTATCTGGATGTGCAGAAGCTGTTCGCCATTGCCTATGAGGAGCGCAAGATCCGCAGAAATCTGGAATATGCCATTGATTTTCTGCATATTGAGAAGGATATTCCCTTCCACCGGGCGTTTAGTGATGCCTACTATACGGCAAAGATCCTAATCCGGATACTGGAGGAGCACCCGGAGGTAGTGGTGAACCTGTCCTACGATACCTTCTGTCCTCCGAAGGACCGTAGGGACGAGGTGAAAGCGCAGTTTGATACCTATGTAAAATATATTTCCAGGGAATTCAAGGACAAGACAGAAGCTTTCGCAGATAAGGAAGTCGTGTCCAGCAAATGTTATCTCTGCCATCGTAACCTTCGCAAGAAGATCAAATGGTTCAGCGCCAACGGCAGGCATTATTACTGCGTGGCTTATTGCGAGAAGCACGGCTATCTCAAGGGCAAGATCCGGGTACGCAAGGCATATGATGGCGGCGTATATATCGTCAAGACCACGAAGCTGATTCCTAAGGAAGAGGCAGAAGCTATTGCGGCCCGCAGAGATCACGCCAGAGAAGTGCGCAAGAGACATAAGCACAGCAAGGCGGGAAATACCGGGGAATAGGGACAGAATATGCAAATTACATTTTAGAGGGAGGATGGCAGCGGCTACGAGGCAAGATTTACGACCTGCGGAATCTGTACCCTTATGAAGGAACTGGGACTTACTGAGCTGATCCCTGCCATGTGCCAGTTTGACTACACCATGAGCGAGGCGGGCGGTGTCACCAATTTTGTCAGGGAATACACCCTGGCTTCCGGCGGATCTTATTGCGACTGCGGGTATAAGAAAAAGTTTAAGTAATTTGAAATAATCATTGTATTTTTACAACATATAGAATATACTAAAAATAACAGAACCCAACACGCCTCTCAACGATGCGGACCACGTTGGGTCTTTTAATTTTAAGGGGGAAAATATATGGGGGAACTAAAGCAACATCCATTACCGATGACAATAGACGAACAAATAGAAAACTTGAAATCACTTGGCTTAATTATTGAGAACGAGGAATATGCCAAGAAGATATTAAATGACATATCCTATTTCCGATTAATTAAGGCGTATAGTTTAGGATTTAAACCTAAAAATGGGAAATATGAAGAAGGCGTAACATTTGAGCAGATTGTAGAGTTATATCTGTTCAATGCTAATTTCAGACAAGTGACATTTGCTGAGATAGAAAAAATAGAAGTAAATGTCAGATGCAGAATTGCAAATTATTTTGCGGAAGTTTATGGAGTTCTTGGATATATGGAACCCCAAAATTTTGTGGACGAAGAATATCATCGGGCATTTATGGCTGATATCGAAGAGGAGGTTCGGAGAAACTCAAAGGCGCCGTTTGTGAGAAATTTCAAAACTAATTATGCAGGTGGAAATTTGCCTATATATGCATTGGTGGAGGTATTTAGTTTTGGCACTCTTTCAAAATTTTACAAAAACATGAAAAATGCTGACAAAAAGGCAGTTGCCAAGAGTTTTGGAATTGGATATACATATCTGGAAAGTTGGTTGGAGAGCATTTCTTATGTTCGCAATGTTTGTGCGCATTATGGGAGGTTGTATAATGCAAAACTTTCAAAGACGCCTATTCTTTACAAAGAATATACACAAGCCGGTATAGGAAACAATAGAATGTTTGGTGTATTATTGTGTATGAAACAGATTTTAAAGAATGACAAGCATTGGAATCTTTATGTAGATCAAATAGAATTGCTAATAGATAAATATGAAAAAGTAGATGTGAAAACGATGGGTTTTCCGGATGACTGGAAGAAATTGTTGGAGCAGAAATAGGTGTAATAGAAGAGTATACAATGGAAAACACAGTAGATACCGGGATTCTACTTCCGGGAGGTGTACTTATTTCTGAAAAGAGAATAGTATGATCTCAGACACAGGAGGTAAGCACATGGATCTCGTCAAGATAGGAAAATATATTGCAGGCAAAAGAAAAGACTTAGGTATGACGCAGAAGCAGCTCGCCGAAAAACTGGGTATGAGTGACAAATCCGTATCCAAGTGGGAGCGGGGAGTTTCCCATAGTTAAAGATACCACACCAAATATGATGAACCCACGCTTATACACTACCAGCTATAATAAACCGCAAGGACAGCAATTTGATGATACTGCTGTCCTTTCTTTTATAAAATTGCAGTACACATAAAAAAGCTGTAATATGATAAATATATTTGTCCTTGTAACAATTCTCGGACATTTGCCTGTTATACTATCTGCAAAAAGCAAAGGAAGTGAGGATATGAAGCAGATTTTAATTGTCGAGGACGACAGTTTTTTGAATAAGATGTTAGCCTATAACCTGACCGCAGACGGCTACGGCGTGACTTCTACTCTAAATGCCAGAACCGCAGCCGAAGCCATCCGCCAGCGGGAATTTGATTTAGTGCTGTTGGACATTAACCTGCCAGATGGGAACGGTTTTGAGCTGTGCAAGCTGATAAAGCCCCAGCACCCGGACACCATCGTAATATTCCTGACCGCCAACGATCAGGAGAGCGACCAGATACGGGGCTATGAGGTGGGCGCGGTGGACTACATCACAAAGCCCTTTGTGATCGGGGCCTTGCAGCGAAAAATCAAAGCCATGTTCGCTATGCTGGAACACCACAAACCGGCCAAGGACATTTACGACGACGGGCGGCTGTTTCTGGACTTCTCGGAGCAGACGGCTTCCCTAAACGGCAAGCCCCTGACCCTATCCCCGATGGAGTATAAAATGCTGAACCTGTTCCGCAAAAATCCCCGGCAAGTGCTGACCCGTGGGCAGCTTTTGGAAAAGCTGTGGGATATAGACGAGAGGTTTGTAGACGAACACACCCTGACAACCTCCATCAGCCGGATTCGCAGCAAGATTGAATCTGACGGCGGCGCACCCTACATCAAGACTGTTTACGGCATGGGCTATCAATGGACGGGAGGCGAGGCAAAATGAAGTTTCAAAACCTCTCGGTAAAGCGGCTGTTTGGCCGGGTGGCAATGGAGCTTGTCCTCTCCATGTCCGGGATCACCATAGCCCTGTTTCTTGTGACAAAACAGATTGCGGTGCTGCTGACAGGCGGGACGCTGCTGCTGTGCGCCCTTGTGGGGATTTTTGTACTGACGCAGGCGTTTGGAAAGCGGCTGTCGCAGTTTACCGCTGACCTGTGCCAGACCTTAGACCACATGATCGCCGGGAATGAAGCGCCCCAGCGGCCAGAGGACAGCGAAACCCAGCTTGCCAGAATCGGACACCGGCTGGCAAGGCTTTACCAGATCATGCAGGAGAACCGCCGCCGGGTGGACGAGGAACGGCAGGAGTTACAGACCCTTGTATCGGATATTTCCCATCAGGTGAAAACGCCGGTAAGCAATCTGAAAATGGCGACGGACACCCTGCTGGAAAAGCCCATGACCGAGGCGGAGCGCACCGACTTTATCCGGGGAATCCGCAGCCAGACGGATAAGCTGGACTTTCTCTTTCAGGCCCTTGTGAAAACCTCCCGACTGGAAACAGGCGTGATCCAGTTGGATAAGAAGCTGGGCCGTCTTTTTGATACTGTGGCGCAGGCCATGAGTGGGATCGTGTATGCGGCGGAGAAAAAGGAAATCGCCGTGTCCGTGGACTGCCCGGAGGATTTGACCGTTTCCCATGACAGCAAGTGGACATCCGAGGCCCTCTTTAATCTGCTGGACAATGCGGTGAAGTACACCCCGGCAGGCGGGAAAATCGCTGTGTCGGTGGTGCTGTGGGAAATGTATGTGGAGATCAAAGTGACCGACACCGGCAAGGGCATTTCCGAAAGCAATCAGGCTGCCATCTTCCGGCGCTTCTATCGTGAGGAAGAAGTACACGAACAGCAGGGCGTGGGCATTGGCCTGTATCTGGCCCGCGAGATTGTAATGCGGCAGGGCGGCTATGTCAAAGTGGTTTCGGAGCCGGGCAAGGGTTCGGAATTTTCCATTATGCTGCCTACAAAATGAAAGTAAACAAGCGAGGTGTTTCTATTATGAATGAACGAGAAAAAATAATCCGACTGTGGTTTGATATGTGGCTTTATCAGAAAGATATGGGCATTGATGATATTTTTGCGGAAGATGTACTCTATACAGAAAGTTGGTGTCCCCAGTATAGCAATCGTAAAACAGTAAAACATTGGTTTCAGGAGTGGAATACCCGTGGAAAGGTGGTAGTTTGGGAAATCAAGCAATTTTTCCATAAAGAAAATCAAACGATTGTAGAGTGGTATTTCAAAAATGGAATGAACAATGGGGATATAGAGGAATTTGACGGTATTTCTTTGATTGAATGGACAGAGGACAATAAAATAAAATCATTAAAAGAGTTTGGGTGTAACCGTAATACCTACAATCCTTATCAAGAAAGCGATACTCCTCAATTTAGAAATCAAAAGGCGAATTGGTTTTAGAACAGATCATGAGCTACGGCGGACGGCCATTTCCGGCTGCCCGCCGTAAATTTTTTTGAAATGTCCGAGCGCTGTAACATTTCACCCCGATTTTCAATGAAATTTTTTGGCCGCTGTAACATTTCGCGGACATTTGGGTTTTACAATGACCTTATCAACAGGCAGAAAGCCTTGAAAGGAGTTTTGAGTATGAGCGTTTTGCAGACGATTGATCTGAAAAAGTATTACGGCACAAAGCCGAATATCACCCGCGCCCTTGACGGCGTGAACTTCTCCGTAAATGACGGTGAGTTTGTGGCCGTTGTGGGAACCTCCGGCAGCGGCAAGTCCACCCTGCTTCACATGATGGGCGGGCTGGACACTCCCACCAGCGGAACCGTGATTGTCCGAGGCGAAGAACTGGCAAAGAAGAACGACGAGCAGCTTACCATCTTTCGCCGCCGCAACATCGGCTTTATCTTCCAGAACTATAACCTTGTTCCCATCCTGAATGTGTATGAGAACATCGTCCTGCCGGTGGAGCTGGACGGGGACACGGTGGATCAGAAGTTTTTGGACGAGATCGTTCACCTGCTGGGACTGGAAGATAAACTGAAAAATATGCCGAACAATCTTTCCGGCGGCCAGCAGCAGCGTGTGGCTATCGCCCGCGCCCTGATTACCAAACCGGCTATCGTGCTGGCCGACGAGCCGACCGGCAACCTTGACAGCAAGACCAGCGCCGAGGTGCTGGGACTTATCAAGCGCACCAGCGCGGAGTTCCGGCAAACCGTTGTAATGATTACCCACAATGACGACATAGCCCGCCTTGCAGATCGGATTGTCCGCATTGAGGATGGCAGGATTGTGGAATAAGGAGGTGGCAAGCTATGACATGGCCTTTTGAAAATGATACCAGTGACATTGAAAAGAAGCTGGCAAAGCGCAGTTTGCATCGTGAACGGCAGCGTAATTTATTTGCAATCATTGCTCTTGTGCTAACTGCATTTATGATAACTGCGACATTCAGTATTGGTTTTAGTTACTTTGAAACCTACCAAATGCAACAAATTCGGTTAATGGGAACTACCGCTGATGTCGGAATCACAAATGTAACAGAAAATCAGTTGGTTGAAATTTCAAAATCAAACCTTGTCCTTGACGTAGGTATACAGCAGCGTTTAGGTAGTGTTGATACAGAACAACTGAGAAACGCAAGATTAGGTGTAGTATGGATAAATGATACAGAGTGGGAACACCACCGTCTTCCTACTATATCAGGTGTTGTAGGAAATTACCCATCAAGTAAAAACGAAATTATGCTACCTACATGGGTGCTTGAACAGATGGGCATTTCTGATCCGCAAATAGGGATGGAGATTGTGTTGTCATACCAAATTGGCGATAGCTATGATTATGTCACGGACACCTTTTTGCTGTCGGGCTACTATACGGACTACATTCCAATGCGCACAAATAATCGTGGTTATGTTTATGTTTCATCCGCTTTTAAGGATAGCTTAAATGTATCACTGGATAATAGTGTTACGGCAATGATCCGTTTTCAAGGCAATGATAATGCTGACAAAAACTGTGAAAGATTGCGGCGTGAGATTGACTTTACAGAAGGGCAAACATTTGAAATTGTACCATTAGAACAGGCAAATGGTGGAACTATTATTTTAGCTGTAATAATTTTAGCAGTTTTTATATCCTTTAGCGGCTATCTGCTGATTTATAATATTCTTTATGTCTCTGTCATAAAAGATGTGCAATTCTATGGCCGTCTTAAAACGATTGGAACGACCCAAAGGCAGATAAAGAGAATTATCTATAAGCAGGCAATCAGAATCTCTTGTATTGGTATTCCGATTGGTCTGTTACTTGGTGCGGTTGTTTCCTTTGGCATTGTTCCTTACTTCCTGAATATGATGTATTCAACAAATTCTGATGTGGGAACAAAAGTATCTTTTTCGCCGTTTATTTTCATAGGAGCGGCCATATTTACGTTCATTACCGTTATGATTGCAAGCATGAAGCCCGCCAAAATTGCCGGAAGTGTTTCACCAATAGCAGCACTCCAATATACAGCAGCCAGCACAAAGAGCAGCGCCAGAAATTGTAGCAAAATGAAGTTGTCCAGAATGGCATGGAACAATGTCTTTCGTAATGCTAAGAGTACAACCCTTGTTTTTGCATCGCTTTTTTTCGGCCTTTCCTTGTTCCTTGTCGTCACAGGGCTATTACATGGTTTAAGCCCGGAGAATTATGTGAGCCAATGGGGAGTAAGCGATTTTGCACTCACATATAGTATCCACGAAAGAGAAGATTTAATTTCCAGCGAAATGGTTTCAGAGATTGGTCAGCTTGACGGCATTGAGAATTTGAGGTTGACCTATGCACCTTATCCTCAAGTAGCAGCAGATGTTGTATATGACGATGCTGTATTTCACGAGTTTCTTGCGTCATTAGACGGAGTAAACGGCATTGATTTTTCTGATCCGGCAAAATTAGAAAATTATCAGCAAAACTTTTTTAGTGGGGTTTTTGGAATTGACAGTGCATATTTGGAAGAAATCAATAAAACCTTAAACTTGCCTATTGACACGTCTGCCTTTGAACAAGGAAAGGTTGTGCTGCTGTCCAAAACAGTAGAAGACCTTATTCAGCCGGGGCAGGAAATAACAATCCAGACGCAGAACGGACAGCATTCCTTTATTGTAGCGAACGGTTATTTGAATGAAGGGTTTCGAGCAGGAGGAGGCAATGAGAGAGGGACGGCTCCTGATTTGTATATTAGTCAAACAGCTTTGAAAGAACTCTTTCCGCAATATAGAGTGTTCCGCGTGGCCTTTGATACGGATGGTCAACATGACGAAAGTATACTGCAAGAATTAAAGCAAATCACCGCATCACAAGCTAACATTGATATTATATCCCGATATGAACGGCGAGAAGAAATGCAGGAATATCTCATTACAGCAAAGGTTTTAGGAACAGGGTTGTCCGTGATCCTGCTGCTTGTTGGTGTCATGAACTTTGTCAATACAATGGTTGTCAATGTAAATACTCGGCGCTATGAATTAGCTGTTCTTGAAAGCATTGGAATGACAAAGCGACAAATCAAACGAATGCTATTTATGGAAGGTTTCTATTATTGGGGCGTTTCCCTTTCCCTTGCAGTCACCATTGGAACAGCAATCTTCATCTTGCTATATATGATTTTTAGTAAAGTGGCCTATTATGCTGTTTTCTCCTATCCATTTATCCCACTGGTGCTGGTGTCTGGACTGGTGTTGCTAATCTGCCTTATTGTGCCTATATGGGTCTACAAAACTGACGTTAACCTTCCAGTTGTGGAGCGATTGCGGTTGACAGAGTGAGTTTAATCAAATAGCAAAACATCCTTAGATCAATCATATCGAAGCGGAGCAGATTTTAGCTGCTCCGCTTCTTTAGTATTTTTCAAAAAATTCTTTTGAAATGTCCGAGCTTTGTAACAATTCAGCCTGTTTTTCTGTCGAAATCAAAGGCACCTCGGACATTTATAGTTCTTCCAAAAGTTTGATGATAATATTACCATTCATGGAAGAAGCAATCTGTTATTGCAATAATGCGAAATTGACGATAGAAAGTTTTTCATATCTCGGTCAGCTCAACAATTACATTACTCTGCTGATACAGCCAGTCCGTAAATTCTTTCGGGCTGGCCGTTCCTGTTTTTACAGCCTTTTTTCTCTGTAAGGCTTCTTTCTTAAAGTCGGAAAAGACAGCCTGTATTTTTTCCAGACGGTCAGCCGGAAAGCCTGCGGTATTTTTTACCCGGTTTATTTTGTTGCGCCAGTTCTGGCATTCATTTTTATAAAGCAGGTCATAGTTATTTTCTCTTGACCTCTCGTCAAATTCCCGCTTGTTTTGAAGCGCCTGTGCTTTTCGGCACTTGTCGCTGCACAGCTCATACCGCTGGCTCTTTGCCAGAAAATATTTTCCACAGACCTTGCACCGCCGGAAGCAAAGCCCCCAGTCATTCAGCCTGTTCAGATAA
>NZ_QUIU01000017.1:0-83025 GCF_003480225.1 Clostridium sp. AM34-9AC | reverse complement strand
CCCTGCCAAGGGCTACGGGATTATTTCACTAACTCTCAATTTACAAAACATTTAAAAACAGTATTGACTTTTTCCAGGCATATGGTAATATAAACATATGAACAGTGGTTCATATGAATGAATATTAAAACTAAATGCAAATCATTAGCAACTAAACAAAAAATGCGAATGGAGAAAGAGGAGGATATTACCATGAAGAAAACTTACAAGATCGAAGTAGACTGTGCAGCTTGTGCTCTGAAGATGGAGGATGCAGCAAAGAAGGTAGAGGGTGTTACCGATGCAACCGTCAGCTTCATGACCCAGAAGATGAAGGTGGAATTTGCCGATGGCAGCGATGAGAAGGCCGTTATGGAGAACGTGGTAAAAGCCTGCAAGAGAGTAGAGGATGACTGCGAGATCTATTTATAGGATGCTCTCGGAAAAGAGGAAGCTATGACTAAGAAACAGAAAAAAGTACTGGTCCGCATCATTGTGGCGGCAGTACTGTTAATTATTTTGCATTTTGTACCTCTGGAAGGGATCTGGCTGGGACTGCTGTACCTGATTCCTTATGCGGTGATCGGCTATGATATTCTCAGAAAAGCCGTTCTGGGCATTATGCACGGTGAAGTGTTTGATGAGAATTTCCTGATGGCGGTAGCTACCGTAGGTGCCATGGGACTGGGAGAGTATTCCGAAGGCGTGGCCGTTATGCTGTTCTACCAGATCGGTGAACTGTTCCAGGCGGTAGCTGTGGGCAAGAGCCGTCAGAACATCAGCGCCCTGATGGATATCCGCCCGGATTATGCCAACATTGAGGCAGAGGACGGCAGCTTAGAGCAGGTAGATCCCGATGATGTAGAGATCGGAACCGTGATTGTGGTACGTCCCGGTGAAAAGGTTCCTATCGATGGTGTGGTAGTGGAAGGTACATCCACACTGAATACCAGTGCCCTGACCGGTGAAAGCGTCCCCAGAGAGATCACAGTGGATCAGGATGTGATCAGCGGCTGTGTGAACCTGACCGGATTACTTAAGATCCGTACCACCAAGGAATTTGGAGAATCCACCGTATCCAAGATTCTGGATCTGGTAGAGAATTCCAGTATGAAGAAGTCCAAGTCTGAGAACTTTATTACGAAGTTCGCAAGATATTATACCCCGGCAGTCTGCTACAGTGCTCTGGCACTGGCCATCCTGCCTCCTGTGATCAACCTGATCATGGGCAATCCGGCAGCCTGGAGCACGTGGATCATTCGTGCCCTGACTTTCCTGGTAATCAGCTGCCCTTGTGCACTGGTCATTTCCATTCCCCTTTCTTTCTTCGGAGGAATCGGAGCAGCAAGTGCCTGTGGTATTCTGGTGAAGGGGTCCAATTATCTGGAAGCGCTGTCTGAGACCAAATATGTGGTATTTGACAAGACCGGTACCCTGACCAAGGGTGTATTCGATGTGACGGGTATTTACCCCGGCAGGGATTTCACAGAGGATGAACTGCTTGAGTATGCTGCATATGCGGAGAGCTATTCCAACCATCCCATCAGCAAGAGCCTGAAGATTTCTTACGGTAAGGAGCTGGAGGCGTCCAACGTCAGTGATGTGGAAGAAATCAGCGGACACGGCGTTACTGCCAAAGTAAATGGCAAGCAGGTAGCGGCCGGTAATGCGAAACTGATGAAGAGCCTGAATCTGTCCTATACGGAAAATACCGGTGTCGGTACAGTGGTACATGTAGCGGTAGACGGAAAATATGCCGGATACATCCTGATCTCTGATGTGATCAAGGATGGTGCGAAGGAAGCCATTGCATCTCTGAAGAATTCCGGTGTGAAGAAATGCGTTATGCTGACCGGTGACAGCAAAACAGTTGCAGAACATGTGGCCGGTGAGTTAAAATTGGATGAGGTACACAGTGAACTGCTTCCCGCAGACAAGGTAAGCTGCGTGGAGAAGCTGTTGCAGGACAAGAGCGAGAAGGAAAAACTGGCATTCGTGGGTGACGGTATCAACGATGCACCGGTACTTTCCCGTGCGGATATCGGTATCGCCATGGGAGCCCTTGGCTCAGATGCGGCCATTGAGGCAGCGGATGTGGTTCTGATGGATGACAATCCTGCCAAGATCGCTCTGGCTATGCGGATTTCCCGGAAATGTCTGCGCATCGTTTACGAGAACATCGTATTTGCGCTGGCAGTTAAGGCCATCTGCCTGATCCTGGGTGCGCTGGGTATCGCCAACATGTGGGTTGCTATCTTCGCAGACGTAGGAGTTATGGTACTGGCTGTTCTCAATGCCATCAGATGCCTGCGCATTAAAAACAATTAACCGGATGCAGGCAAAATATGCCTGCGTCATGAGATCACCGGTATTCCGGGAGAACAGGTGGACATGCAGACTTTTTTTTCAGAAATTACAGCACTGTGCAGGAACGAACAATTTCTGCACAGTGTGATGGAAAAATATCATTATGATCCGGAAGAATACCCCAATCTGAAGAGGCTGGCAGGTGAGATGATCCCCTGCCTGGAGACAGAAGCGGGATGGCAGGACAGAGAAATCCAAGAGACTTTTCCCGGGAGGGATCAGTCTTTTTTGGCTGTAGGCATTACTCTGGGAAAAGGGATCGATGAACTGCAGGAAAAGTATTTGCAGAACGGATTTCTGACAGAGAGTTATATGATCGAAGTACTGTCCAGTGAATTATTATTAGAAAGCTACCGGGCTTATACAGAGTGGCTGGTTGTGCATCGGGATCTGCATGTTGCCAGACTGCATTTTTTAGGTGGGGAGATTTCTGAGACTTCAGAACAAAAAATAAGCAGTCTGCTGCGGCTGGCGAACCTTCCCATGCTTCTGCAGGAGCTTGCATTGCCGGTTACCTGTAATGCAGCGTATTGTATGATCCCGAAGAAAAGTGTGGTATTTTATGCGGAGCTGACGAAGGATCCTTTTACCAAATGTGCCGGAATCTGTCTGGGATGCGGCAGGAGAGACTGCCCGAACCGCATGGAGGAAAAGGAGAATTTCCCTCTGCGGTTTGCGGACATGACGGACCGTCCGCTGTCCTATGGGTATGCCAGGATTTTTTCAAAAAACGCAGATGAAAATGGAAGATAACGTACAAAACAGAAGCCTCTATTGTCCGAAATATTAAAATTCTGATAAGATTTCACAGGCGACTTGTAAGTATAGAAAGAATATGGTATGATGCAATCACTTTCAAAGAGGAAAGATATCGTGTGTACGGTGTCTTTCCTCTTTTTATGTATACAATGAGTCAAACACGGATTTGTGCCTGCACAGGAGGCTGTATTTGACGAAGATACATCATCAAGCGTTTTTTATTCGGTGATCAAGTAAAAGATTTGAGAAGAGAGGTGGCTTATGGAGGTATTTTTAGAGGTAACGGTACAGCATAAAAAATATCATGCGGGATTTATGGAAAGAATGCGACAGCAACCGGAAGTCACATCCTGCTATCAGGTAGAGGGGGAATATGATTTCCTCGTAAAAGCGGATGTGACCTCGGAAAAGGAACTGGAAAAACTGGAGCGCGGCGTGCGTAAGATTAACGGTGTCTGCAGTGTGCAGCCGGTCTATGCCCTGCAGGAGATCATATAGTCATACCCGGAGCAGGGCATTGAAGGTCTCCTCTAAATTCAGCCTGCCGTAGCCCCATTCCCGGTTGGGGTAGTTCAGACCCTGTGTACGCACGGCACCGCGTATGAAATAACTGCGGATCTCCCGGCTTTCCGCCAGCCGGTTATTGCCTTCAATGACTGACCATTGGAAAAACTGAGCCACAGCTCCGGCAGTGATAGCGGCAGCCATGCTGCTTCCCGTACGGCGTCCGTCAATGGTGGAGATATTGACTCCGGGAGCGGATAAGTCCGGACGGATCTGCCCGGTGCGCCCAAAGCCTCTGCCGGATTCTGCGTAAAAACTGTTGTTTTCCGCGTTGTAAGTAGAAACGCTCAGAACCTCCGGAGCCATCGAGGGCTCCGTAAGTGTCATGTCGGGATCCGGATTGAGAAAATATACCGGAGTAGACAGAAATTCTGTGATAGGCAGCCACATGTGAAAATTGCCGTTATATAAACTACCGGAAGCAGAGACATGAAAGGTCCAGATACCGGGGGTAGGATCCTGGATGCGTACAAGGATCAGTTCTTCACCGGAATTTTCTTCCACAAGAGCAGAGTCGATAGTGACTCTGCTTTTTTCGTAGATAAAGGAATAGGTCACGCTTTGCTGCAACCCAAGGCGCAGTTCGGGAATATTTTCCCCGCCGGGAGTGCGGATGCTCAGATTAAAAGCATCCGGCAGAGCGCCCCAAAGCTCCAGCCAGAATCCGATACAGCCTTCACTGACCCGGATCTCCACATCCCGGGAAGATTCCTCCGGTGTCTGAGCGCTTAATCTTCCACGGTAATGGTGAGAGGCGTTCCCTTCATTTCCACCGCAGACAATGGCGGCACGGCTTCTGCGGACAGCGAGGGAAGAGAGATACCGTGACAGGGAGGAATTGCCCGCATGATCTCCCTGGTTGGTTCCCAGACCCAGACAGATGACTACCGGACGCTCGAAGAGCTGCACGAAGGATTCCGCGTATTTGATGCCCAGCATAATATCATTTTCCTGATAGGCGGGAACACCCTCGGGCACCAGATAAAAGCTTCGTAGATATTGCTTACATTCCTTGAGTTTTACCACAACGATGTCGGCACCCGGTGCAGCACCGATATAAGGATTGCCTTGTCGGACAACACTGCCGGCGGCGACTCCGGCGAGGATACTGCCGTGTCCGTTTTCGTCCCGGGAGGGAACGATGGAATAAGGATCCTCGGAGCGCAGCGCCAGGTTAATATCCTCTCTGCGATATTCAGAACCATATTTAAACCCCTCAGGTGGTATCCCGGTCTGAACCGTCTGATCCCAGATCGCCAGGATACGGCTGTTGCCGTTCTCGTCCAGAAACACAGGATTTCGATAATCAATACCGGTATCAATAAAACACAGGATCACGCCCCGCCCCGTGAGACTTAGGGGCGGACGCTGTACCTGAGTGATCCCACTGGCGATCAGACTTGCCGGATCAAAGGGAGCGGCACCGGGTGGCGTCTCACCGGAGGGAGATAGCTGCATGAGCCCATAAAGCTTCGGCATATTGTGATAGGGGAAAAAATCAATCTTTGGATTGCGGATTCCCAGATTGCCCAGATACAAAATCAAAAAATCTTCTCCGATGCGTTCATAACAATTATTGTCATCTCCCAGAAATTCCGATGCGGAAAAGTCTGTGATAATGTCATAGGTCTCCTCTGACAGGATCATTTCCTTGCAGTCCATGGCGTTGCTCCGAAGAATTCATTTTTATAATATATACAACAGGTGGTCTCTCCGTGCATTTCCGCAGAACTGATCCGTGGCATAAGGGAAAAGCTGTATCACATAGAATATTGTGAATATCAGGAAAAAGAAGGTAGAAATACCGGCAGGGGATCGTACGATGTGGGAACAGTCTATTTTCACAAAAGTATGGGAATTCGGAAAAGATGGAGCGGCAATGGTGAAGAAGCATTGTAAGAACGGGTTGATGCTGTGTGTTTTTTTGCTGGCAATGTTTTTCCTCGGAAGAAGCATTGGGGCCATTGCTTTCGGACTGCATCTTCAGCGGGAGATGAGCATCCGGGAGACGGCGGGGAGTGCATTGGAGAATACGCAGGAGGTACTTTCAGCAGAGAACTGGGGACTGGGATTCGGAACGGAAGGAACGCAGCCCACCGGCACGGCATCTGCGGAAGAACTAAAAGAGTACAATGCCTATTATGTAGGAGATGCGGAGGAGAAAAAGATATATCTCACTTTTGATTGCGGCTATGAGAACGGTAATAGTTCCGCTATATTGGATGCATTGAAAATGCATAATGCACCGGCGACCTTTTTTGTGGTAGGACATTTTCTGGAGTCGGCGCCGGAGATGGTGAAGCGCATGGTGGAGGACGGACATACTGTGGGAAACCATACCTATCATCATTATGACATGTCGAAAATTTCTGATCCGGCGGTTTTCCGGAAGGAAATGGATGACGTGAGAACTCTTTTTCAGGAGACCACCGGAACGGAGATGGCGATGTACTACCGGCCGCCCCAGGGAAAATACAGTGAGACGAATCTGCAGATGGCAAAGGATCTGGGGTATTCCACTTTTTTCTGGAGTCTGGCATATGTGGACTGGAACGTGGATGCCCAGCCCAGCCACGAGGAAGCTTTTTCCAAACTG
Source organism: Clostridium sp. AM34-9AC (assembly GCF_003480225.1). Lineage (NCBI taxonomy): Bacteria > Bacillati > Bacillota > Clostridia > Eubacteriales > Clostridiaceae > Clostridium > Clostridium sp. AM34-9AC. The sequence goes on along the minus strand of NZ_QUIU01000017.1, from coordinate 76,760 downwards.
ACAGGCAGGATCCACCCCGGAGCGGTGGTGCTGTTACATAATACCTCGAAGACCAATGGGGAGATTCTGGATGAACTGCTCACAAAATGGGAAGAAATGGGTTATACCTTCGGAAAATTGGAAGAACTGGTGCAGTAGGGTTTGACTTCCCCTGCACCATACCCTATAATAGAGGACAGAAAAATATACTGGAGGACAACCATGGAAAAAGAACTGGTAGTTGTCATTGATTTTGGCGGACAGTACAATCAGCTGGTCGCCAGAAGAGTCAGAGAATGCAATGTATATTGCGAAATCTACTCTTACAAGACAGACTTGAATAAGATAAAAGCGATGAATCCCAAGGGAATCATCCTGACCGGCGGCCCCGCAAGCTGCTATGAACCCGGTGCGGCTACCTGCTCCGAGGATCTGTTTCACTTAGGAGTTCCTGTGCTGGGACTCTGTTACGGCGCACAGCTGATGACCCATGTGCTGGGTGGTAAGGTAGAGCGTGCAGCCGTTCGGGAATACGGTAAGACTGAGGTGAAGGTAGACCGCAGTTCCAAGCTGTTTTCCGATGTATCCGAGAATACGATCTGTTGGATGAGCCATTTCGACTATATCTCCAAGCTGGCTCCCGGCTTCCGTGCCGTGGCCACCACAGCCAACTGCCCCGTGGCAGCAGCAGAGTGTGTAGAGCGCGGACTGTATGCAATCCAGTTCCATCCGGAAGTACTCCACACGGTGGAAGGCTCCAAGATGCTGTATAATTTCGTACGCAACATCTGTGGATGCTGCGGTGACTGGAAGATGGATTCCTTCGTGGAAGAGTCTATTAAGGCAATTCGTGAGAAGGTTGGTAATGGTAAAGTCCTCTGTGCATTGTCCGGTGGTGTGGATTCCTCCGTGGCAGCAGTACTGTTATCCAAGGCAGTCGGCGAGCAGTTGACCTGTGTCTTTGTAGATCACGGCCTGCTCCGTAAGAACGAGGGCGACGAGGTAGAAGCAGTCTTCGGTCCCAACGGTAATTATGACCTGCACTTTATCCGTGTGAATGCGCAGGAGCGTTTCTATAGCAAGCTGGCCGGAGTATCCGAGCCGGAGCATAAGAGAAAGATCATCGGCGAAGAGTTCATCCGCGTTTTCGAGGAAGAGGCGAAGAAGATCGGTGCCGTGGATTTCCTGGTACAGGGAACCATTTATCCCGACGTGGTAGAGAGTGGACTGGGCGGCGAATCCGCAGTGATCAAGTCCCACCACAACGTAGGCGGTCTGCCCGACTATGTAGATTTCAAGGAGATCATCGAGCCTCTGCGCAACCTGTTCAAGGATGAGGTCCGTAAGGTAGGACTGGAGCTTGGTATCCCGGAGCACCTGGTATTCCGTCAGCCGTTCCCCGGTCCCGGACTGGGTATCCGTATCATCGGCGAAGTAACCGCCGAGAAGGTCAAGATCGTACAGGATGCAGATGCCATCTACCGCGAGGAGATCGCCAACGCAGGTCTGGACCGCGAGATCAACCAGTACTTCGCAGCCCTGACCAATATGAGATCCGTAGGCGTTATGGGTGATGAGAGAACCTATGATTACGCCATCGCACTGAGAGCCGTGAAGACGATCGACTTCATGACCGCAGAGAGTGCACAGATCCCTTATGAAGTACTGCAGAAGGTGACCAGCAGGATCATCAATGAGGTGAGCCATGTGAATCGGGTAATGTATGATATTACCAGTAAGCCGCCCGGAACGATTGAGTTTGAATAGTTGGAGCAGAGCTTCAAAGCCTTTATTTTCAAGGGTTTTGAGGCTCTTTCCTTTTAGAATTGCATTTTGATTGCATTTTTTTATTCAACTGCTCTGTGATAGATTGCTGTATGCTGATTGCTGGTGTAATCGGCAACACTGGTTGTTGCCGGAGTATAGGTGAGAACGCCAGTTAATTTTTTGGCAACTTCCACGTTGGTGTTGGGATATAAATGTCCATAGGTTCCTAACGTGGTCTGTATCTTTTCATGCCCCAGACGTTCTTTAATCAATAAAGGATTTTCTCCCATACTGATGAGCAGGGAAGCATGGGAATGTCTGAGTGCATGAATTTTGATACGGTGTACGCCTGCCAATCCAGCAAGTTTTTCTAAAGCCCGTGGGAGGGTGTGCTTACTGGTGGGAATCCCATTATAGCTTAGTACAAGGTCACAGCCCTTTAAAACCTTTTGCTGTACTTCCTGCCATGCTTTTAATTCTTTAATGGTATCTGTGTCAATATAGATAGTGCGAATACTGGCTTGTGTCTTTGGTTCCACAAATTTGTATTCGTCCATTGTTTTATAGTACAGCGTTTTCGTTATACTTAAAAGTCCGGTTTCAAAGTTGATGTCCGACCATTGCAGGGCTGCGGCTTCTCCGATTCTCATTCCAGTCATAAACAGGAGCCAGTATGAAATGAAAAGGTAATGTTCGTAATAATCGCCCTTGTAGAGCAGGGAAATTACCTTTTGAAATTCATCCAGTGTCCAAAAATCCACTTTTGTTTTCTTGCTCTTGATGTTTCCTATCATTCGTGACGGATTTTTCTTTGCAAGACCGAGAACAACTGCTCTGTCAAAGGCGATGGAGAGCATACCCTGTACAATACGGATATAGTTTGGACTAAATTCTTTTGCGAGTTCAAGCTGCCAGTTCTGGACGTTAATGGCTTCTATCTCATCCACCGTCATTTTGTAAAAGTATGAAAAATGCTTCTGAATGGTAGAACGGCGGTTCAGATAGGTACTTTCCTTTACCTGTGTTTTATACCAAGGTAGATAAGTTTCTTCAATGAACTGTTGAAAGGATAGCTGCTGTTTCTTTTCTGTCAAATCCTCTGTGGATGTCAGCATAAGCTTTGAATATGCTTCTCTGGCTTCCTTTTTTGTCTTGAATCCGCTTTTGTATTTCTGAATCTGTTTTCCGGTAATCGGATGAAAACCTAAGTTTGCTCTAAAATAATAAGTTCCGTTTTCTGCTTTCTTAATAGGGTCTTTTGCCATGATTTCACTCCTTACATAAATGTGCAAGAAGTACAATCAGTTTGATTTATCAGTAAAAGTAATCCCTAGCAATTCTTCCACAGCTTCTCTGGGAACCCTGTCCAGTTTGCGTGACTGATAGTAGGTATGCCCTTTTGAAATCATAAGTTTTTTTGCTTCTCTTATGATGTCTGCTGCGAATGAAGTCCCATAACCCAGTTCTATTAAGTCTTTTTTTGTTACTGTAATCATGTTCCTCCTTTCCATAGACCAGATATGGAACCCTCAATATCTGTCTATATTATATCAGATTTTATGGCAAAAGTAATATTAAGATTGTATTTCCTGCGAATAGTTATTTGATTTTGAATGAAAAATTCTAATTCAAAATAGTATATAAGCAAGCCGAGCAGCTTTCGCTAAAGCTCATGGGAATCTCACCCCTGCATGGTTCTCATCCAGCCGTACCCTTTGCCAGCGGTGCTACATCATCACACGGACTAAGGCTGTACGGAAGTATCATTATCACGATAGAAAGGTCATGGCGGCAGCTTTTGCGGTAAGCTGCTTATGGAACGCTGGCAGGAATCGCTATCCGGTTTCATCCCTCCTTTGGTGGGTTACGGCGTGCCAGCCCAACGGCTCTCTTTCTATCGAAACGTATTCGGCTGCTTTATGCTGCGTTGATTAGACGCTTTCTTTTTCAAGGAACAATCCGGCTTTGTCAGCCTGTTAAAATGCACTGGTGATAATGCACTTTAATAGACTGGCAAGCTCTGTCTGGGAAGCATGGGTTTGTCCACGCTTCCACAGGCGAGCGTTATTTCTAGTTTGGTTCCCTGATTTCAAAAGATAAAATCTTTGCAATCAGACGTGTTTCCATCCGGCGGCGTAGGGTTTCATCTACAACCATGTGGGTATTTCCATATTCGTCTTTCATGGGACGCATGGAACGGCTGGCAATAAAACCGCTGTAATGGCGTACAATCTGGTTGACTGCTTCAATATCGCCGTCCGTAGCTCTTACAATCACAGGAAACGGAATCATAGGGTGCTTTGCTGTCATGCTTCGTCCTCCATAAATTTTTTGATAAATTCCAGTCCGGCGTGTCTTCTTCTCTGGATGGTAGAACGGTTGACTTCCAGAATTTTTGAGATTTCCGTATCGTCAAATCCAAGAAAATAATATCGCAGGATAACGTCACGTTTCTTTCCGTCCAGACTTTCTAATGCTTCGGCTAACAGGCTGTTTTCAATGCGGACAGTAAATCCATCCATTTCAAAAGTATGGAAGTGGGATGGATAGGTGTCTTCGGAAGAAAACAGATTGACGGTGTAATCGTCCATATCACAGAACAGGGTTTCCCGTTTACACTGTCTGGACAACGCTTTGAGATAGTCTTTGCGTTCATCCTCCATAGCGACTTTACAGATATAATCAAACTGGTTCTCTATGGTTGTCTGAAATTCAGATGGCTTCATCATTGTTCACCCCCTTTCCAGCCTTGAAAGGGAGCGAGTTGATAGGAATTTCTGCTTCTTTCCCCCTTTTCGCTCTTAGTCCCGACAGGACAGGGGGTGCAGTTGCGTTTTGAAAAGAAAAATTTAAAAACTTTTTCTTCCAACTAAAAAAGCACGCAAACAGACGATATTTCTGTTTGTGTGCTTTGATAGTTCTTTCTATGTATTCTGAAAAACCACATTGAGGGTCAGAATTTTCTAGTGTAGGTAGATGGCTTTTTTTAACGGTTTACCGAATGTAGATATATTTAAGAAAATATTTTGCATAGCGGCTTCCTCCTGTAAGCCGCCGGAGCCTAAAAAAAGCTGACTTTAATACAACCTCCATATATTCTGGAAAAAAGAAAGACGGCGGCTTTTGTCAAACCGTCGTCTGGAAAGATTTATGAGATTTTGACGCAAGAAAAGTGTACTGCCAAATAACGGTTTTTTTTATTTCCGTTTCAGCAGCATAGTTTTATCTTTGATACGCATAATAGGAACTGTACAACTATACAATACGTTTTTCTATACCTGTCACTATTATAACAGGAACAGTAAAATGTATGGAGGTGGTGTATTATGCGTAAAAAAGAAGATAAATATGATTTCAGGGCGTTGGGGCTTGCCATAAAAGAAGCCCGTAAAAAACAGGGTTTGACCCGTGAACAGGTGGGAGCAATGATTGAGATTGACCCACGCTATTTAACCAACATTGAGAATAAAGGGCAGCACCCAAGTTTACAGGTGCTTTACGACCTTGTATCTCTGCTGAATGTATCAGTGGATGAGTTTTTCTTGCCTGCCAGCAGTCAGGTGAAAAGCACCAAACGTAGGCAGTTAGAAAACAAAATAGACAATTTCACAGACGCTGACCTTGTTATTATGGAAAGCGTTGCAGATGGTATTGTCAAATCTAAGGAAGTGGGGGAAATGTAAATCCTCCACTTTTGTTTATAATTGCAGTGATATTAGAATTGATACTCTGCAATATTTTTGAAATCATTGTTCAACACATAATATACCTTATTTTTAGCAACGGAATATATAAAAGAAACTCTGGTTGCCCAAAGTCCTTCCTGACGTACTGACCTAAGTACATCAAAGGCGTTGGAAATAGAGAAGTTTTCTCCATATCCTTGCAGTAAATCCTTTGCCTTTTCATATCTGTTATCCCCAGATAAAACATATGGATTAGTCAATTCTGGTTTTAAAATGGAGTAATTTGTTATTAAGGAATATTTTTCTTTTTCCAAGCGATACCCAATCCCCGGTTCAATAATGAGAACACGCCCATTTCTATCCGAAAACATAGCCTGCATAGTAGTGTCAGGTGCATAAGTAATTTTCTTTTTTTTCACTATTTCCAATGAATCGTCAAAAGAGAGATTGCCTTTTATAAAGTTTTCTGTCAAATCAGCTATTGTATAGCATGATTCATTACTGCAAAATTGTGCATTGTCATTTCCATGTACATACAACAATGTGCCAACATTCCCATTTCTATTGATTCCGTGAAAAGAGTGGTACTTATTATCGGACATTTTTATCCCTATAAAAAAACGGTCTTTTTCGGCAATTACAGTATGTTCCCATTCAGAAAGGTCAATATCAAAATTGAACCCAACAATGGTTTCTTTTCCATTATACACAAATCTTGTACACATATTTGTATTTCCTTTCGTAAACTAATTCGAATAACATAAAAACTAATTACATTAGTAATTTTAAATATTATAAGACTGTTTGTCAATACAAGAGTTCATTTTTTTTAACCAAATTATTGACTTCATTAATTTGATTACTTAAAATGAAGTAAATGATGTATAGAAAGAGGAAAATGAATATGCGAGTTACAAAAGCCGAAGTTATAAAAACTGCTTCTGATATGGCTGATAGAAATGGACTTCATAATGTTTCTTTGAAAGCTATTGCTGAAAATTTAGGGATTCGTACCCCCTCCTTATATAATCATATAGGAAGTTTGGATGAACTTCTTAGGGAGATAGCACATAGTGGTATGCGTACTATGAATGAAAAAATGATTCGTGCAGCAATCGGTAAGACAGGGGATTCAGCATTAAAATTAGTGGCAGTTGAATATCTTAATTATATGATTGAACATCCCGGTGTTTATGAAATAATTCAATGGGCTAGTTGGAATGGAACAGAGGAAACAGCAATCATTTTTAATGATTATCTATCTTTACTTAAAACACTTATTTGCTCATGTGGCTTTAATCCAGATAAGACCACTGAAATTTTGAACATGGTAACAGGTATGCTTCATGGTTATACAACTTTACAATTAAGATATGCTTTTTCTAATCCTGATAAAGTAAGAAAAGAATTATCCGAAGCAATTGACACACTACTATTGGGAGCTAATCAAAAATATAAAGACTAATGATAAATTTTAAAAAGAAATACTTTATAAGAGAAACGTGCAAATCTCAAATGAGAAATGCACGTTTTTCTATAACTATTTCACAATCTTCCAGTTTTCCCCGTTCTTTTCCAGCACAAGGTCAAACTGCGATACCTGTGTTGTCATGGTCTGGTTATCCAGATATTTCACTGCAAGGGAAGCTGTCACCTGATTTCCGTTTCGATTGTAAACTGGATTCACCAGTTCCGAGAAAATGTATTCTTTCCCCACAGGTTTCAGTACGCCCTCATTCACATAATAGGTCAGCTCCTTTGCGGTTGCCGTAGGGTACAGCTTGAAAAAAGTGGTGAGAAATTCGTTGATTTCCTCTGTGGTGATGGAATCCACCGTACCGTCACTTTGTACCGCTTTGGGAGTGTAACCGGATTTTAGGGGAACACTGGTAATGGTTGGATTCTGGATAATCGTCAGGTTTCCAGAGCCGTCCACATAGACGGTCACCTGATAAGCGGAACGGACAGTTTTACCGGATTCTCCCTCTGTGATATGCTGTTCCACCGTATAGGTCACTTGATAATGCTGCTCCTTTTCTTCTGTGATTTCCCATATCTGAAAATCAGTCAGGGCAGACGATACTGGGATGTCTTTTCGGACAGTATCTACATTCAGGGCTTGCAGCTCTCCGGTGAGATAGCCTTTTAAAGCATTTGTCCGGTTATCAATGGAAGCGGCGGACTGTTCCCATGAATAGTAGACTTCTGCGAAATTCTTCACAAAATTCTCTATCTTGTGAGTGTCGAGGATTTGTTCCTCAATTACTTTGGTTTCATGGACAGTATGAATGTCTATCGCCGTGAAATTCTTATAGACGGCAAACAGGAAGCTCACCGCCAGCAGCACCCACAGGGCAATCACAGTTTTTTTGTGGGTATTGACTTTGTAAACTTTCAGTTTCTTTTCTTTCTGCTTTTTCTGGTGTTCCTCTTTTCTAATCTGAATCATATCGGTTCATCCTTTCTTATTTTTTGATTCGTCCGGCTCCGGCAAGGTGCTGTTGCCAGTAGGAGCCTGTCAGGTCTGCATAACCAATGGGATTTCCGGCATGGTACATCTGGTTATTTCCCACATACAGTCCCACATGGGTGATGTAGGTTCCGGCGTTGTAGGTAGAGTGGAAAAAGACCAAATCCCCTGCTTTTGCTTCGGACAGGGGGATGTGCTGCGTTACATTGTACTGTTCCTGTGCTGTCCGTGGCAGGGCGATTCCTGCCTTGCCATAGCACCACTGCACCAGTCCCGAACAGTCAAAGGAAGTGGAGGGAGAATCACCCCCGTACACATACGTCCATCCCTCATACTTTAAGGCTTCCTCCATGATAGCCTGCACCGTTTCATCATCAAACTGTGCCACGGTCAGGTATTGCGATACCAAGAGGACATAGAACATATTTCCGTAGGAATACCGCCAGCCTCCGTTTTTCTCTACCGCAATAGGGTTGGTGTAGGTGACTTTCTTTCCGCCGGATTTGCCCCTTGCGAAGCTCTCTGCCAGTTCAAAAGTGTATTTTTTCCCACGCCCTGCCACATAGTCTAGGAAGCCGCCGCCGTAGTTGTAGGACTGAATCACACTGTTTAAGTCACAGCCCTTTGTTTCTGCCGCTGCGAGCAGTTCCGAGAAATATTTGCAGCCCTGTTTGATGGATTCCTCTGTACTAAGGGAGTTTGGGGGAAGCCCCAGAGATTCCGAGGACTGCATAACGTCTTCCAGTGTGCCGCCGGATTCCACCTGAATGATGGCGAGCAGCACATTTAAGTATTCCTCTATGCCATATTCCCTTGCATACTTTTCCAGCATAGGTTTATGGGCGAGGACTTCCTGTGATACGCTCACGCCCCCAAAGATAAGATTTCCGCCGCTTCCTCCGTCTTCCTCATCCGAGAAGACAATCACCACCAAAAGGAGCAGGGAGAACATCATCACGAACACGCCGGAACAGGCAAAGAAAAGGTGTCTTAATTTCATGGTTTCTCCCCTTTCTTTTGTTTGGCAGCCGCTTTTACCGTTTTTGTCCACTCCTTTCTGGCGGTGGTACGCCGGATGGTAAAGTTTGATTCTTTTACCGCAGGGGCAGCCCGTTTTCTTTCCGGTATCACAGGAGCCGTATCATTCTGGACAGGTCTTGCCGGACGGGGAGTAGCCTGTGTGATAGTGGGAGCCGTCTTTTGTCTTTCATTTGGCTGGGATAGGGAAGCAGATGGGACTATCTGGCGTTCTGTCCTTACAGGCGGCGTTTGTTCATGGTGGATGGAAACAGCTTTTACCACCGGAACCGAAGCCTGTTCTGCCACAGTTTCCCCATAAGGAACCTGTCCCCGTTCCCTGATGGATAGGGAAGCAGGCTGCATGGCTGGTTTTACTGCATGATGTCGGAAATCTTCTGGCTGCTTTGCAGTAACAGGGCGTTCATGGACAGGAGCTGCCCCTTTGGGTGCTTCGGAAGCTTTCTGTTGCGGCTGTTTTGCCTGTTCCAGTTCCGCCCTGCGTTCTGCAATGGTATGTCTGCGGCTTTCTGCCTGTGCGTTTCGCTGTTCCGCTCTGGCAGTTCGGGTCTGGGTCATGCTGGAAGTAAAATCCCGTACTCCCTCTGATACCTGTGTTTTCCCGTGGTAAAGGGCGTACTTTGCATTGACGGGCAAATCCTTTGCCTGCTCCCGAAGCTGTCCGGCGGTATCACTTATCTTATCTTTGGTATCTGCCACCGTACCTACCGCAGAGCCAGCCCGTTTCCATACGGATTCTTTTTCCGGTGCTGCCTGTCCGTCTGGTCTGCTGTGGTCTGCCTGTGTGCGTTTGGAAGAGCCGAAGTGGGAAGCATTTCTATGGTCTGAGCCAGCCTGTTTTCCTGCGTGGTATGCAGCCGTTCCAGTTCCAAAAGCCGCCACAGAACGTCCTAGCTTATGCTGTAAACGGTGCATATGGGCGTGCATGAGCATACGGGGTCTTCGCATGATACGGCTCCCCATGCTTTGGGAATCCCCACTCTGTAAGGAGAACATCCCCATCAAATCTCCCAGCTTGAAATAAATTCCGGCAAAAGTCACTATCTGCAAGAACGCCGTCAGGAAGAACGGATATTCCCCAGACAGGTTGTAGAGCATGGTGGAAATACTGAACGCTACCGTGATAATCAGGGTGATTCCGGCTCTGGTAAGGATGGTATTGAACAGTTTTGTAATGGCACGTTTGGACATCCCCTCAAAAGAGGGAATCATGCTGAGGAGGAAGCTCACAGGCAGGAACATGGCATAAATGATAAAAAGAACCTGTGAGAAAATCATTATCCCTGTGAGCAGGAATACAAAAACGGAGATACCGATATTGAACATGAACAGGAAGAAGACGGTTCCCAAGCGGTTGATGGTCTTTGTGATGGTAAGGTTGGTATTTTCTTTGTCTTCGATTTCCTCCACCACGATTTCTTCTCTGTCCTGTCCGTTGTTTTCGTCTGGACTGGTTGAAAGCAGGCGTTCCACACGGTCTGCTCCAATGCTTTCCATATCTGAATTGCCGTATTGCAGCAGGAGCCACGGCTGCTTGACTTGTATGGAAAACAGGCTGTCCCGTATCAAATCCACGCTGTCTTTTCCCTGGCTTTCCGAGTTCGGCAGCACAATCTTTGTACCAAGGGTCAGGCTGGCATTGCTGATGTCTGCGGAAAATTCATTGATTTTCCCGATATAATCAGGAGCATAGGCGATAAAGGCAGCGGACAGCACGAACACCACCACGAAATTGACAACGGCATGGATGGCTTTTGTGGTTTCCCGTTTGATAAGCCCTGTGTAGGCAACGTAAATCCCCACCACCAGAATGAGAATCAGCAGGAACCCGATATAAAATCCCTCCGAGGACAAGCCGCCTGTGGTAACGCCTGCAAGGGTCTGCATATTTTTCCCAATGGAATCCGCCGTAGAGGAAATGAAGTCCAGCGAGTAGGCTTCCTGAATCAGATACCCCGTGGCGTTGGAAAGGTACAGGCTGATTGTCCAGATAAAATTTGTGATGGCATACAGCCCGTACATCACCTGTTTTCCGATACCGTCCAGCCAGTTCCACGGGAGCCAGTCCCATCCGCTGTCCACATAAAAATCAAGCTGGTAGTTGTCCAGAGGATATTTGCTGTATTCGTTGGCAGCGTCCACCGTATCATCCACCAGTCCGGCAGCGTGGGCGGCTGTGCCGAAGACTGCAAGCAGCAGGAGGATGAGCAGGAGTGCCAGAAGCACCCTGCCAATCACTTTTCCTGCCATCTTCCAAGACAAGCCCTTTTTTGTGTGATGAGGAACTGGGAATTGCTGCCCGTTGGAAGTTCTATGTATCACCATCATTCCACCTCTTTTCTAACAGGCGGTCTGGTGTCAAAGGCATGGAACAGGTCTTCAAAGATAGGATGGAACTGTATTACTCCCACACGCCCGTACAAATCGCTGATAAGGCACTGCCCGTTTTCCAAGTCACGGAGCCGCTTCTGGTTGTTTTCATCTTCGGAATCCACCCCGAAAAAGGCGAGGGTCTTCTTGATTTCGTTGATGTCCGTAGAACGGAACGCAAACTTTAAGCCCAGATTGTTTTTCAGCTTTTCATCCAGCAAATCGTCCGTGTTCTGTGTCACAAAGTAAACGCCTGCGTTCATGGCACGTCCGGCACGAACCAGCTTCATAGAAAGGGTCTTGCCCTGTGCCACCTGTAAGAAGCTCCATGCTTCATCCAAATCCACAATTTTAAACACGCTGCGGTCTGTATGGATGAAGTCGAGGGCAAAGGTACTGATTACAATGAGCATTGCCACGGAAAGCAACTCCATTGTGGTGTATTCTTCAAACGAGGTTTCCTTATCCGGCAGCACCAAATCCGCCACCTGAATGATGTTGAGCTGCTTTTCAAGGCTGATGGACTGTGTGACATCCCCATCCGAAAAGAGCAGGTGTGCAAAGTCATAGTCCGTAAAGGATTCGATATGGTCGGCTATGCTGGTACTGATGGCGGTTCCCTCCGCCCGTAGTTCCTCAATCACCTTGAAAAGCCCCCGTTCCTCACTGTTTGTTACCGCACGAATGGCTTTCCGAAGAACAGGGAATTTCTCCCCGTCACGGCTGGAAATGCCCGTTAAAAAAGTCAGGATGTCGATTGCCAGTGATTCGGAATCCTTTGGGTTCTCCATAATCACATAGGGGTCGAGTAAACCCCTGTTCTGTTCCTCCGAGGTCAGGTTTACGATATTGATTTCATGGGCGATTTCCGGCAGGGTTTCTTTCCAGCGTCCCCGTTATAGCGATAGGTAACTTTTTGATGTTATCTCCAAGTTTTCCCCCGCTTCACACCGTACATGAAACTTTCGCTTCATACGGCGTTCCATCATATCCAAATAGATTTATAAGTTATTTCCCAGTTATTGTCTGGTATCCGTAATTCGTCCGTATTCTGTTCAGTTTTTTCTTCTGCTGACTATTAAGAACATAACCTTTTAACAGTGATTTTGCTTCGTCTGCTGATTCTGTTAGGATTGCCTTTGCAATGGGAATTTCCACAAATGCCAGATTAGAATATCTGTCAAGGTTATCTCCTTTGTCTGATTTGTGAATACATATCAGAGTGGACGGAGTTCCTCGACGATTCATTACATAGCAGTTGCCTTGTTGTGCGATATATGCCGAAATACGATTGTCGTTAAACTCTACGCTATCGGCAGGGTTTTCATTTTCCAACAACGCTCGGATTTCTTCTTTTGTTACAACTACAACGTCCTCATGCACCTTGTTTCTCCCTTGCTTTGTAAAATTACAAATATCTTGCGAGAAATTCATAGGATTTTTGTGTTGTACTCCTTGAATCGGCAATAGCGGATTATCCGCAATCATCACTATTTTTGTTTTTGGTCTGATTCCTTTTGTCCTGCTCTGAAATTCTGAACTTGTACTTTCAAATGGAACTGATTTTGCAATGTTCCTTAAACGGATTCGTATGGTCGGTAAGAGAGCGTAACTTACTTCTGTCAGGTTGTTATATACGTTAGTTGCTATGCAGTAGTAATTCTGCATACCGATAACTGTCAGATTATATCTGCTGATATTGAAGCCAGTCGTATGTCTGGCTATATCTTTTACCTTTAACTTTAGATTTGTTTTCGCTTTCTTTAATGCTTTTTGGTTCATATCTGTTTTGGCAACATAACCGTGTTTCGTTCTTCCTTTTGGAATGACTTTGATTTTGAACCCCAGAAAATCTGATGAATTTTTCTTCAGATTTACTACCTTTGATTTCTCTGGACTGATTTCTAATTTCAGCCTTTTATTAAGAAAATCTACGGTACTGTGGTAAAATCTTTGTGCTTCTCCATAGGTTGAACACATGATTTTAAAATCATCAGCGTAACGTACAATAAAACCGCTTTTCAGTTTGGTATATTTCTTTGCGTATTGAAGCCACCCATTTTTACTGCGGTTCTTCGGCTGGAATGTTTCCCACTGACTGCTTACCCACCAGTCTAATTCATTAAGGACTATGAGGGAGAGCAGTGGACTTAACAGACCGCCTTGTGGCGTTCCTTTTTCTGGGACACCCTCGCCGTCAATTTCGGCTTTCAGCATTTTGCTGATAATGCAAATCAATCTTTTATCCCGAATACCAAGTGTCCAGATTTGTTTTAATAGTTTTCCATGATTGACATTATCGAAAAATCCTTTAATGTCTACGTCAACACAGTAATGATATTTTGATAAATTTATCAGTGTCGTTACTCTGCTGACTGCATGGTGGGCACTTCGATTCGCACGGAATCCATAGGAATGATTATGGAACTTTGGTTCGCATATCGGCTCTAGGACTTGCAGGATACATTGTTGTACCAGCCTGTCCCAGATACACGGAATCCCCAATGGACGCATTTTATCGCTCCCAGCTTTTGGAATGAAAACACGTCTGACTGATTTGGGGCGGTAGTTGCTAAGGCTTTCCCGAACGGTAGCAACAATCTCAGCATTGCTGAGTTGTTTTATATCGTCTATCGTCATTCCATCCGTTCCAGCCGTTTTACTGCCACTGTTTGATTTCAGATTACGGTAAGCTAAACAAATATTTTGTTCCGAACCAATAATTTCAAGTAACTTATAAAAGTTATTACCGTTCTTGCTCTGTGCGTATAACTCGTCATAAATATGTTGCATATCATAATACTCGTTATAGCGGAGCTTGTTTTTCTTTAGCATGGTCTGTACCCTCCTTGTTTGCAGGAGCAAGTACATCTCTTAGTCTTACTCGAACCCATACCATTTTTCTTAGTAATTCTATTCTTCATATGACTAGTGGCTATCCCTCCACCGCTTGTTATCACGGTTTCATAGGTACTGTGCCACCACTCTCACTGACATTAACACACCTTATATCATTGCTAATCTCACAATAACTTTCTGATGTGAACACTTCACAGACAGTAAAATCTCCATGTTGTCAGCTTTCAACGTTCCAAACACACTATCTGTACATATATCCTTAGGTTTCCTCTATAAGCCTGCTACCTTGATAACGCCTTTAACGTTATATGGATTTTCATAAATGCGGAGTCTTACTCACCCACAGTAGCGACACTGTTTGTGTCACTGGACATTTCTATCCAGCCCCGATATAGACCTGTACATTCAAGGATTCGTCAGTAGACCTCTCATCTACATTCTAACCATAGATATTTTATAGACTTCCGGCATATAGGACACAACGCCCACCTCTGGGAATCTTTCGTCAGCATTATCTGTTACGGTGTCTGTCTGCCGACTTCACCGAGCTTCTGACAGAGCCTTGTTTACTCAAGTTTCTGCCAGTCGGAGTATTAAAGTAGCCTTTCAGGGCGTTACCCCGTCATTCGACTATTCGTGTGTTTAGTTCTCCAACACACATTAAATATTGATTTAATGAAGTGCTGTGCCTACTCTTTTCAAGTAGGAACGTTTCGCACCCGCTTTCGGGTCAACAATGAGTGCCTGTGCTCCAAATAATACGGAATAATAGACAATCATGTTGTTGCTGAATGATTTTCCACCGCCGAGGGAGCCTACAAAAGCGGCAGCAAGGGCGTTGGTGACGGAGCCTTTTACCCCTTGACTGGCAAGGGCAGGCTTTAAGTACACGTTTCTTCCTGTATCAAGGCTGTACCCGATATAAATACCCTCCGGTTCCCCTAACATCTGGGTTGCCCCGAAGCCAAGACCAGCGAGGAAGTCGCTGGTGACATACTGGATGTAATCGTTCAGATACCGTTTGCTGGCAGGGAAAAATTCCCCATGCAGCCCCAGCATATCCCCAAAGGGGCGAACCAGCTTCACGTTCAAATCGTCATAAAAATCTTTCACCTCATTGCAGCGGCGTTTCAGTTCTTCCAAGTCGGGAGCCGTCACACGCACTACGTAGGATAGTTTGTACATGGATTCCTTGCTCTGGTCTAAGGTGGATTCCAGCTCATTTACGCTGTCTAAAGCGTCCACCACGTTTGTACTGGTTTCACTGTCATTCTGCCATGCGTGGTTGTCCAAATCTTTCAGCTCTTTTTTCTTGTTCCGCACCGTGGAGAGGGCTTTCCGGTTTGTCATAATCTCCACATTCATAGAGGTATCAATGGGAAAAGTGAATTGCTGCTGTTGATAGTAAAAGATTTCCGAGGATGGGAAGTCCAGTTCCCCCACAATGCTGTTGATGGTGAAGTAGGCGGCATAAACCGTCCCGTCTTCCTGTTCGATTTTCAGATACCGCTGGTTTTCCTCTATCAGACAACGGGTGGGTTTGATGAGGTCATAGTATTTCACCAGCGTTTCCTCCTGAAACCGCTTTTTCGGCAGGTAATACTCATAATCTTCGTAGGCGGTTCCGGTCTGCCCGTATAAATGCTCAATCAGATAGCCAAAATCGTCCTTGTTAAGCCGCCGGACTTTGAAGCGGCGTGAGATTTTATTCTCTAACAGTTTTTCCATCTTCTGAAACCGCCAGATTTCTTCATTGCTCATGGAAACAAAATCCCCCATGAGTTTGTGGTTGACTTCATGGAGGAAATCGGAAACGGCGGTCTTTGCTTCCCTGCGGAACTGTTTCATGGTGACTTCCTGCTCATTGACAAGCAGCTTAAAGCCGATAAAAAAGCGATAGTCCACCTGATTTTCCCCTATCATGGAAATCAGGGCTTCGGTCTGTGCGTCAATCTTTGCACAGGCAACATCCTTTAACTTGCCCGTCACTTCCTGTTTGGAGCGTTCCTGTGCTGCCTGTATGCTGGATTCGGTGCTGATTTGCAGGGCGTGAATCTTCCCGTCCCTGTTCTGGGCGATAAGCTGCCGGAACGAATCGTGTACCTGATATTTCTGTTCGGGGCTTAAAAAGGAATAGTTGTAGGGAAGCAGCTCATAGTAAGCAAAGCACTCCCCGTCATGGTTGAACACAAGGTTATTTTCGATATACTTAATCGGATATGCCATAAATATCACTCCTTACTGCCGTGATGGGCTGTGCCGGATATTCCTTTTCCAGCTTCACGGGCTTTCCTGCATAGGTCAGTTTCGGGCGTACCAGATATGCCAGTACGGATTTCAGGAAGCCGTAAGGCTTCTTCCCGTCAAAGGTCTTCTGGTACATGAACCAAGTGAGGGCAAAGGGTATGCCGAAATATTTTAAAAATGCCCCGTCAATGAACGAAAGGGGAGGGAGGTTCCCCAAGAGCATCACTGCAAACACCGATACCACGAACCATGCCATCTGTGTGAACGTGATGGGGAATGGCAGCTTAAAATCATTGATGGAATAGAGTACCTTTTCCACCGACCAGATACTGGTATAGCTTCGTATTTTCTTCATAGTGTCTGTCCTTTCTAAAAGATGGGGCAGCAAAAGCCGCCCCTGAATAAAAAAATCCGCCTGTATTTCCTGAAAGAGATACAGACGGGGCTACCGTAAGATTTCATATACGCCGTGGTTCGTGATAACAAAGGTTCCCTCCAATTCCATGTCACGCCCATAGGCTGCATAGTCGATATAGTTTTGTAAGTGTGCCGGAAGTTCGCCAAGCTGTCCGCTTTCTTCCAGATAGTAGCGAGCCACATCCGCCATATCATCACAGCCGGAATGGCAGAGAATATCATCTTCATGCTCACAGAGTTCTTCAATACTGCCAAAGTAGGATTGCAGCTCTGATAGTTCCTCCTGAATGTATTCCGGTAAGTCCTCCACCATTTCACACAGGCGGTTGATTTCCTCAATGGGGGTATATTCGTCAATCTCAAAGGGCAGCTCATAGTCATGGATGGCGTATTCCTCATATTCATCATTCAAACCGATACGTTCTTTGACTTCCTCAAAGTCTACAGGCGGCGTGAACCATGCCCCTACCAGTTCGCCCTCATTGTATTTGCCTAAGTTGGCAATGTAAATCCGCATTTCTTCCAAGTTACTCACCTCCTTTTAGCGGTAATAAAAGATACCATTGTCCGTAAACAGGTAGTTTTCGCTGGTTTCCAGTTCCCGACCAATGGAAGCGTAGTCGATATGGTTCAACAGGTCTGGATGCACTTCTCCAAATAGCTGTACCTCCTGCACCAGATAACGGGCGAGGGATTCTCCGTCCTGCACCGGATAGCAGTGTATCTGGTCTTTGTGGTCGATAAATTCCGTAAAGCTGGGAAACCACCGCTTTTGTACCACATCCATTTCATAATAGAGGGGCGTTCCCTGCATTTCCTGTATCATCCGGCAAAGGGCGTTGATTTCCCAGAGTCTTGTGTTTCCCTCCAATGGAAACGGCAGCTCATAGTCTTCAATTTCGATTTCTTCCTCACTCTGAACTCCAAGACGTTCCCTGATTTCTTCAAAATCCACAGGACAGGAAAACCATGCTCCAGGATATTCCTCAAAATCTTCATGGTAAAACCTTGTGGTGTTCAGGATGTAGATTTTCATTTCCTCAATCAGTATCACGTCCTTTCTCTGTCAGGTTTTTGGGGAGTTACGCTCCCCAAGCCCCTAGTGGACTTCCGCCATGAAGCAATCAGAGCTTGCTCCATAACGGAAGTGTAAAATGGGTTCCCTATGCACCGATAATCTTATTGAACAGTTCCAGTAAGATGTCCTTTACACCGTCTGCATTGAAGACCAGACCGACCGCTACAAGGGACACCACCAGAAAGCCGATAAGTTTGGAAAATTCCCTCTTAAATCCAAGGTACAGTCCAATCACCACGATTGCCAGCAGTACAAGGGACTGGGCGTTGGATAAAAACCAGTTGTAAAGATTCTGTCCGAAATTCATAAAAGCTCCTTTCTTTCCTGTAAGAGTTCTTAGGTTCTAAAATTGCCGCCGTTAAAGCACCACCTCCTTTGCAGCGGCGGCTTGCTGCTTCAGGATTTTTTCGTGTTTCTCCGTCAGCTTTGCATGGGTGATGATGTCATGGACAATCTGGGTGTGGTTCATCTTATCCAGACGGAGAGCCAGCTTTAATGTGGGGGCTACCTGATGGGAGAGCCAGTGCAGGGTACGTTCAAAGGAATAGGGTTCCGGTTTGGTTGTCAGCTTCATGCTGCCCCTGTGTTCTCCAATGAACCACGCCCATTCCTCACTGATATGCCAGTCAGAACGGGGCTTCGTATCGTCCCTGTCCACGAACCGGACATAGCGGTTGATGATTTGAAAGGCTGTCCGTTCTGGATTGTCATGTTCTAACAGGTCACGGATGGCGTAAAAGGCACGCTCATTTTTCAGCCGGATTTCAAAGCGGTTCTTTACCTCTGCGTCTGCAATGGGAATATCATGCTTTTTGTACTGCTCATAGTCTTTTTCGTAAATGCAGAAGTACACCTCACTTTGGAGGGAGCCGATATACAGGGTGTTCCCCATACATTCTTTTTCCTCACGCCGTACCAGTTCGCCGCTGCGGTAGCTTTTAAAGTTGCGGAAGACCGAGATACATTCCTCATTCCGGCACTTCTCTGTCAGATGGGGGATGTTCAAGATTCCCGTTTTGTCATTGATGGCGAGGTCAAGCCGCTTCATCACGCCGTCCTCCATGAGAACATCCATGAAAAACTCATACCAGCTCCGTTCCTGTGCCAGCAGATAGCTTTCAAACTGGCGGCAGCCACGCCCTTTCAGTTCCAGCAGCACCCCTTTTTCCAGTTCCGGCGATACCAGAACGAAAATATCACCCAGATAGTAATGCTCCGTGTACGAGTAGAAGCCGTAGTCTTCATGGATAAAGTAAGGCAGCTTTAGCCGCAGTACGTCTTCCACGATATGCTTCACATCCGTAGTGGGAAAACGAATCCGCACATAATCAAAGAGCATTTCAAGGGGAGTGTCTGGGTTGAAGCGTTCCAGAGCTTCCGTGATGGCTTCCTGTAATGCTTCGGATGGGTGAGCCTTGCCCGTTTCAATGTCGCTCAGGTACGGACGGGTGATTCCGGCAGCTAACGCAAGTTTCTGTTGTGAGATACCGTAACTTTCCCGTTTCTCTTTAATGTCCCGTACCCATGTTTCTTCATTCAGTGAAAATCCCTCCTGTCTAAAAAAGCGTATGTCAACTTTTGGAGCCTTGTTGACATACGCCGGATATGGGGAAAATCCCTTGTGTACCGTGGGATTCTGCCCTGTTGTTTAGTTGTTGCCTGTCGATTTGTACCCCTCTGTTAGATACGAGGGGTTTATGCTGGCGTGCCTTGCGGCACACCAGCCACAGCAGGTCAGTCCGTTTCTGCGGCTTTCGCTTCGCACGCCGCCTGCACTCCCTGCCTGCTGTCTATGAGCTTTTTTATTTCCTTGAGGAAATCATGCCCTTTTGGGACAAGGGGCGTGTAAAACTCCGAGATAACGCTGGTTCCCACATCCACATAGCCACGCCCTTTTATCTGCTTGAGAAAGAAGCCCTTTGTGGTTTCCCCGAACATCATCCCATAGCCCATTTCCGACATCCGCCCTAGAGCCACACGGAAATTGAACTGGTCACGGATTCCGTCCCCCAGATACTTTGCGTCCGGACGCTGGCAGGCGAGTATCAGGAAGAAGCCTGCCTGCCGCCCAAGCATAACGATTTGTTTTAACTTGTTGAGGACGGCGGCATTTTCTTTTGTGCCGAGCATTTCCATAAATGCCACATATTCATCAAAGATAAGGAAATTTGCCGGAAGTCCCAAGTAAGCGTAGTTTTCCCCTGTCCGGTAATTCTCCATGAGCTTCATGTCTTCGCTGCGTTTCATCATTTCTTCATAGAAACGGTCAATGCAGGCGAGTATATCTTCCTTTTTGTAGTACACATCCGGCATAACCGCCTGTAAATCCGCAAGGTCGGCGTTCTTTGGGTCTAACACGAACAGGACGGCGTTAGTGCGGAGCAGGGCTTCAATGAGGGTCAGGATGAAATAAGTCTTTCCGCCGCCGGTTCCTCCGGCAATGAGCATATGGGGGAGCTTGTCATATTCCCACCAGACATTTTCCATGAGCCGGAGCCTGCCGTCCTTTGCCTGTACATCCTCAATGGAAATACGGTTGGCAATGGTATCATAGAGCAGGGTGTACTCCACATAGGAATCCTTTAATTCCTTATCCGTCAGCTCACAGTACAAGCCGCTTTCCAGCTTTTTCTCCAAGTTTAAAAGCTGTTCCTGATATTTCCCCAAGGTGATTTCTACACGGATATGGAGCAAGCCCTGTTTCATCCGGTAGTAGATTTTGGGAAAGTAAGTGATGGTTTCTTTGGAACGGCTGGAAGACAAGTCCTTGAAAAAAGCGTCTTCCTTTCTCTGTTCCGATTCATACCACTTGTTTTCCAATACCATCCTTGCCAGCTTTTGGCGGTGGATGAGCTGCTTTACTTCATCCCTCCGGTATCGCCAGAACAGAAGAACGGCTGCAAGACACACCAGCCCTGCTACGCCCATACTGAATAACAGGTAAGGGATGTTTACATCCTGTACTATCTGGGAGAGGGACACTTCCTGCCAGTTGGTTCCGGCAATCTGTCCTGTATGAAACAGCAGGACAACCAGCAGGAAGACAGGGAACAGGGCGGCAAGGGCAGTATGGAATACAAGGTCTTTATCCGTGGGGCGGATACGTTTTCCACGGGGAAAAAGCTGTTTCATGGGAAAGTTCTCCTTTTTAAGAATATGAAAAGCAGATAACTCAATAAAAATGAATTATCTGCTTTATGGTTTAATATGAATTTTGTATAATAGATAAAAAGTGTTATTTTAATCTTTAAATAACATACTGCTATAAGTGTATAATTTTTGGCTTATTGAATTGAAATAATATGTTTCATCACAATCTACGCTGCTAAAGTCTAAGTTATCCTCGTCTATGTCTAAATCAACATCTATGTTTTTGTCCATCAAGTTATATTTTTCTAATACTCCCATTGTTAAATATAAATTTCTACGAGTAATATTGTATAATTGTACGCATTCCTTAATATCTTTTGGGGAAATATTATGATTACTTTTGTGATTTTTTGAGGAAATTTTATATAAATAATGAAAGTTTTTTATGTCGAAATCATTAAGCATAGGAAGTGCATTTAACATTATCAAATCTTCTTGTGATATATCATCATTATGTTGTCCTATATCATTTAACATTAGTCCCATTACACAGCAGGCTAATTTTGAATTTGACGAAATTATTTTGTCAAAAGAGTTTGTAATGAATTCAGCTTTGGATTGATTATCTACATATCTAATTAGTTTTTCAATACTTTCTTTATCAGCATTTTCATAGTTAAGTCCTTTTAAGAAATATTTGAACTTAATAATTGATAGTGCTTTCCTAGAATTATTTAAAAATTTAAGTGAACCTATTGCATCCTCTGCCAACTCCATTGTAGAGTCATTAAGAAAAATATCTTTGACGTCTGCATAGTCATCTGAAAATTTTACGATTTTATTCAATAAATCCGACATTTCTCCGACGAGTTTTTTCATATAGACACCCCTTATCTAAATATTTATTTACATAATACTACCATTTATTTTTTATTAAAACAACAATTTTCCCAATAGAAATAGAGGGGAATTTAACTTTTATTATTTATAAAACGCAATAGGTTTATCAAGTTATTTTGCTGTTAGGTGGTCTTTCTTCGGCGGCTGCGGATTTATTGCAGTCACTTTTTTCAGGACAATATCCTCCGCCTTGATGTACCAGTCCACCGCTGCCCCCTGAAAGGTAGCCGTTGCCACGGTGTCTGCCACAGGATTGATGATTTCCACCTCTGCATTGTAATCAAATTCCTTTAATGGCACGCTGGCAGGAATGGAAACCTGAATCATACGCCCCTGTCCTCTGGATTTTAAGTCATAGGTACGCTCCTTGATTTCTTCTGATACCGAGCCGTCTTCATTCTGGAGGTGAACCTCACGGCGGAGGGCAGAAAACTTCAATGCCCCGAAAGTTGCTTCCTTGTCAATTACGATTCCGTTTGCTAATCTCATAGTCTGATGTCCTCCTTTTCCTTACGCTTTTATCATATCGTCAGCGTGCAAAATGTAGTTGGTAAAGCCCCTTGTGCCGATTTTATAGCCCTCTGCGGTGATACGGGGATTGATGAGCTTTACACGTTCCTCAAAGTCAAAATGCTTCTCTCCGGCTTCGGCAGGGAGGATAACCACAATATCATCCGCCCTTTGTACATCTGAATACAGGTTGAAGCTACGGGAGAGTATCGCCATGCGTCCGTTGATTCTTCTCTGCTCTGTTTTGTCTTCTCCGGCAAACTCCAAGTTGCCAAATGTCTTTTCCATGTTGGGGATAACGAATTTTAATTCCATATAGATGTACCTGTCCTCTCTGAATGTTGTGTTTGATGGTTGGTTTCGGGTGCTGGTTTGGAAGTGGAGGGGAACGCTCCGGCGGTGGTGATTTCTTCGTAGTATCACATCCTTTCTGGTTTTGGGGTAAAAAAATAGACGCTCATTTTTGAACGTCTATTTCCCTATTTAGTTTTGCAACTAATTTACATTGAGTTGTATGTTCTGTATATTGATAATTGTCATATTTTTTTCTTAAAGTGTGAGTTTCGGAATTAAATAAGTGAACACTTCCTTCTAATTTATCTAACATATCAGCAGCTTCGTCAGAAGAAGTTCTAATTACATAATCAGAATACAATAAGTATGTTGATGATTCACGACCTATTCTAAAAAATTCAATAGGGTTAAAAAAAGTATCTTTTAAATTTGGTGAGATTCTTTCATCATCAGAAATTGCCATTGTATAATCTACGGAAAATATTTTTGAAAATCCTTCTATTTTTTCGAGTATATAATCTGTATCATAGGAATTTTCTGAATAGAATGTTTTGTTTAAATAATAAATATTGAGTAGAAATAAGGCAGCTAAAGCTTTAATTAAACATTCTAAATTTGCATATCTAAAAAATTTTACTCTATCATGCTTTATTTTATTATAGGCATAATACCAAGACCAGATACTTTTAGTCTTTCCGTTTAGCGTATATGTTTTATCTTTTTTAAACGGAACAAGCTTAACATCAAATATATTTTCATTACAGTTATCTAGGTCAAACGACACATATTTTTTTGATAAAAGAAATAAGTCTTCAAGTTTTTCGAAATAGTCGTTAAAATATACCACTTTGCGGATATGTTTATTTTTATCATAGAATTTAATTTTTTCACGTTTGCACAACTCTTTAGATATGTTTTCTATTTCAGAAACTGTTCTTAAAAGTAATTCAGAAATTTTAATTGAATAAGTTTTTAACTGTTTCTTGTCAAAGGTTATAAAATAGCTTAATTCGTCTAACTCTTTTTCTAATTGTTTATATACAGGAAAAAATAAATTTTGTTGCATACAGAGCCTCCTAATTTTAAATTATAAAATATTATACCATTTTTTTTAAAAGTGAAAATTGTTTTTAATATCCTAAAATATATTTTATAATTCTAAGTTTAGTACCAGTATGTTTTAAAGCAAAAATAGACGCTCATTTCTGAACGTCTATAGAGGGAAGATATTGAGGTTTGCTGGTCTATACTATAAATCTGGATGTACTTCGATTGCATTTTTATTGCATTTTTTATTTTTTTTCATATAGATTTTAGTGGTTGATAGTTCCTGAAAATGCCTTAAAATCAATGATTTTCACTTATATGGCATACTGTCTGTCTGGAGTTTGAATAAGGTGGAGTGCCAAAAGAACCCAGTATTTATGCGGCTTCCAAACAAAAATGTTTAAGTATTGGCAACGATTTGGCAACAGTTTTTCCTTATTCAATGAATAAGATTACTTTATGAGCATAAGAAAACCTTACTGATTTTCAGATATGACAACTGAAAATTGGTAAGGTTTTTTCATGCTTATTTTGTGGAAATTAATCTAAGTCAAGTTCCGTATCTAATTTTTCATCAATTATTACATGATCCCGTTCCTGACGGGTTGTGTCATGTTCCCAAGGAGCGTTGTTATCATCAGATGAAGATGCTTGTGGTAATGGTTTTGATGGAACTGTGTTAGGAATATTAATTTTCATGTCTGTTCTCCTTTTTTAGTATTCTTGAGTTCTTTCTCTAACATATCAAAAAGTTCTTGTGAAGGAACCTTAGCCCAGATTTGGTGTGTATCCAGTTCAGGATATTTGTAACGCCAGTCATCATATTCTTCTTTGGTGCTTTCGCCAGTCTCCAGCTTCTTAGCTTCGGTGAGCCATGCACGGAGCATTTTATCCATTGAGGAATAGGTAGAATAGTCGGACTTATCCAGACGTAAGACTACTTCTCCATCCATTTCGTCAATTTTCAGTCCATACATATCTTCCAATGCGAAAAAGGTGTGCATAAGACCGATGTAGGTATCTATATCCGGTACGGTAAGTGCATGAGTGCTAACATCAAAGATACCAGCCATTTCTTTTACAAGGTCATGCTTGGGTACTCTTGCTTCTGATTCGTATTGCGCCATACGGACATCAGAAGTTTTGCCAAGAAAGCCGAGGACTTCTCCAAGCTGCTTTTGTGTCATGCCTTTTCTGTTACGAAAAAATCGAATTCGTTGCCCGATTGCCATAGTAATGCCTCCTTGTTTTCCGAAGGAAAATGCGACTGCCATTGCTGGAGCAGAGGCATTGCCTCCTGTCATGTTGTTGCCATTTATCTGTTAGGTAAAACAGAAATGTTTAAGTAGAGTATAACATGTGTTAATGAGGATAGCAAGAAGAACTTAAATAAAAATGTTTAAGGTTTTTCTGCAAACCACTTGACTTAACGGAAAATGTTTAGTATCATACAAACAGAAACTTAAACAAATTAAGTTAAGTTAAAACTGAATGACCGTCCGAGCAGATACCATCCGGAAAAATATGCGATGACCGAAAGCGAGCGTACGAAGGGATGGAAACACGACAAAGTACCACGCAAGGCAACCTGTTAGGAACCAGTGAGGGAGAACGGCGAACAACAAATAATGACGAAAGGAGGAGGTTGTATGGAGAACAAATCATTTATGACGGTGGAAGAAGTTGCAAATGAACTGGGCGTATCAAAGTCTTATGCCTATAAGGTTGTAAGAGAGCTGAATACAGAATTGCAGAAACTTGGTTATCTGACTGTATCTGGCAGGGTAAACACCAATTTCTTCCGAAAGAAGCTTTGTTATAGCGAATAGACTAAACTGTTTTTAAAAAATATGATTTGAACAATTTGATTATAAATAAGACAATGATGAAATTATACTTGACAATATGGTCTAACGATATTAGACTTATATCAATAAGAGGTCTAATACTGTTAGACCAAAGGAGGTTGCTATGGTAGAATTGAAGCTTGGAAATGTTGAATCACAGTTTGCCGATATTATATGGAACCATGAACCCATTCCATCCGGCGAACTTGTTAAGATATGTGAAAAAGAGTTGGAGTGGAAAAAATCAACTACGTATACAATGCTTAAGCGTCTATGTGAACGTGGAATCTTTAAGAATGAAAATGGAATCGTATCATCACTTATGACAAAAGCTGAGTTTGGTGCCGCTCAAAGTGAGAAATTTGTGGAAGACACATTTGAGGGTTCCTTGCCAGCCTTTTTAGCAGCGTTTACTACACGTAAAAAACTAAGCAAAGCTGAAATAGATGAAATCAGGCAGATGATAGATTCCTTTGAGGAGGAGTAGGTATGGAAGGTATATTTATAAAATTGCTTAATTTAAGTATTCAGGCATCAATTCTTATAACTGTAGTTTTGTTGCTTCGCTTTATACTTAATAAATCTCCAAAGTCGATCAAATGCCTCTTATGGGCGTTGGTAGCAATAAGGCTTGTATGTCCGTTTTCTATTGAAAGCAAATTTAGTCTGGCTCCGGATGCAGAAGTTGTGAGCATGGATAACTATGTAGGAATGCCAAATGTTCTATCGAAAACGACGGGTTCTGATCGTTATGTAAAGGGATATGCGGAAAGCTATGATCATGAAGTGGTAACAGTAGAAAAGAAAAACACGGATCCTCTCCATATTTTTTCAATCATTTGGTTGGGTGGCGTTGTTATCCTGGCGGTATACGCTTTGGGAAGCTGCTTGAAGATATGGAGAAGAGTGAAACTGTCTATACGTACAACGGAAAACATATATATCTGTGACCGGATAGATTCTCCTTTTATTTTTGGAATAATCAAGCCACGTATATATTTACCTTCCCGAATGAATGAAGAACAAAAGGAAAGTGTAATAGCCCATGAGCGAGCACATTTAAAACGCTTGGATCATTTTTGGAAGCCGCTTGGTTTTGGCTTACTTTCAGTGTACTGGTTTAATCCGCTATGCTGGTTGGCATATATTCTTTTTTGCAGAGATATAGAACTGGCATGTGATGAGAAAGTGATCAAAGATATGGATGCAAAGCAGAAGAAGATTTATTCCAAAGTTCTTCTTTCGTTTAGTGAATCAGAAAAACATGTATTGGCGTGTCCGCTTGCTTTTGGTGAAGTAGGAGTAAAGGAAAGAATAAAATCTATTTTGAATTATAAAAAACCTACATTTTGGATTATTGCAGTAGCGGTCATTTCAATTTTGGTGACTTCTGTATTATTTTTAACAAACCCTCAAAATAATACATATGAAATAACATTTCATATTCCGGCAGAGTGTGAAGGGGCACTTGTTTTTGCAGATGAGGAGATATCGCCGAAAGGGAAAACGGTTTCCTTTTTAGTAGGACAGGATGTCGGAGATACCGCAATCCAACTGAAGGGTGTTGAGGTAAAGGAAGAAAATGCCTATGATGAGCCTGTGTATGCGACGCCGGGAATGCCTGCCAAAATGGAGGTTGAGAAAGGAGCATGGTTTCAAGTAGGTATTTATGCAAGTAATGATACAGCAGAAGAAAAAACAGTTCATGTGACTGTAAAAGATGTGGAGGTTCGAATTGCAGCAGATAAGGACACTACTGCGGAAATTGCGCCTTTGCAGGATATAATAGAGGTAAGTGTACCGACCATCGATTTGTCAGCTACTACCGGAGCAGATGGAAGTACTATGTATTATGCAGATGAAAGTATGTTCATCTTTGGCGGTTACTATGGTTTGTTTGTATATGATGTAACAAAAAGCCAAATCATTCGAAGTGTTGATTTGGCTCCTATAGGGTGCAATGATACGCAAGGTGATAATGCATGTGAAATAGTTGCCACAGAAGATGGCTCAAAGGTTTTATTAAGTCCGGTATCTAGTAATATGATGTATGTTTATTCTGTGGCGGATAATCAGATGTGGAGGGAACCGTACAATTTGGATGGTTATGACTTATATAGGGATAAGTATTCAGATCAAGTTGTTTTTGACGGAAAGCGTGCTCCATATGAAAAAGATGGTGATATCAAATTTTATTGTCTGGTAAACGATACAACAATTGGGGAACTGGGATATGCGATGGATATTCAGTCGTCATACCATACAATATTTGAAGAAACAAATTCGATTTACCATAATGTCTTATCAGAAGTTGTTAGCAGAGTCGGTTTGGAAAATGCATATTCCTGGAATAATACTGTGGAATTTAAGGAGGATGCGGATGTATTAATAAAAATGGCAAACGATGATACTGATGAATATGAAGTCTATGGCATTATGAGCGCAGAATATGGCGCTTTTGGTTTACTCCTGAATGATAAAAAAGAAGGAGAGGATCATTGGAACTTTGCATATGTTCCCTGGTTTTATTCAGGTGCACCGGATGGACAGCCTGTTTTAGAACCGACATCGGATGGAAAGTTTTTATTTACCTATGTTTATGCATATGATGATGCACCTCTATGGCGGGAGTGCATCCTTGATTGTGGCTACGATACAGGGTATATGGAATTGAAGACTATCATGGAATTCACACAATCAAATGAAACACCATCAAGGGCATATGTTGAAACATTGCAGGAGAGAATTTCGGCAGATATGGTTGCTGGGAAATTACCATTTGTAGTTACCTCCGCCATTAGGGAAAATCCCTTGAGATTGGAGGTAGAATTGACTGAGATGACAGATGAGAACATAAATATCATTCGATCATATGAAACAAATGGCAGTGCTATAACAATTGTACAAAGCAGTGGTATTGTAGACGATTTGCAACATAATAATACAGATTCACAAAGTCGAATGGCTCCGGGAATTTCAAAAGAAGATGAAAATCTGGGTGTGGTGTATGAGGAAGTTGACGGAGGATATGTTGTCGATGGTGATATGTTTTTTGAGTATTACATTGTCTTGACAGGAAAGGATCCCAACGCAGCGCATGGTACACAATTTATAGTGCTTACGAATGATCAGCATATTACATATGAGCAGGTTTCCAAGAGTTTCTTAAGCAGTAATAGTGCAGATAGTTTGTCAGGGACAATAGTTATTGGAATGAAAACGATTGATTGACATAAAGAATCAGTTTCTGGTGTGTCTGCTTGATTTCTTGTTAGAGAGAGTTGCTTTATTTGACAAACTTGGTATAATAAGTCATGGCAACACTTTGGCAACAGAAAATCAGTAAGCCAAAATAAAATTTGTAAATAAAGTAAAATACCGGCAGATTTTGAATAAAACTTAAACAAAACAATTTAAGTTAAATAAACAACTTGCCGAGTTTGAATAGTAAACAGAGCTTCATAAATGGCGTAAACAAGCCATTTATGGGGCTTTTTCTTTTATCGTGATACCTATATGATACCTGTTTTGATAGTACCACAGATATTAATAAGTACTAAACAGAAGTGTCATAGGTATTTTCTATTATCACATTTCTTTTTATTTTCAAAAATTATCCCAATTATATGAAGCACCAAAAACTGGTGCAAATTAGTGAAAATACACCAGTGGTGTTACTTCCGTAATTTGTGGGTTGGTTATAGAATTAATCGCACAGAAAGTTTTTAACACACAATGTGCCAGTATTGCCACAATGTTACCTGATGACGCCGACAGTGTTTGTAGAGACATATTTATTGGTTTAAGTATGGATTAATTGTACTTAAAGAAAAAAAGTCCGTCAGAGAATATGTTTTGACGAAAAAAGTCCATGAGAGAATATTTTACAAATTAGTGATTTGATTTACCATTATAACTGCAAACGATATCATGTCTGGTTACTTAAAAATATAAAAAATCTGCTTTGAGGTGGAAAAACTCTGCTGATAAGGGATAAAGTAGTGAAAATTTATTTGTTGAAAATTTTGGTAATTATAAATTGATTTATTTGTCACATAATGCATGTTTCAAGTGTCTAATAGACAGAAACAAAGAACTTGATATGAATTATATTTTAGTGCTTATCAAGTTTGGAAAGGAGAGGGCGATGAGTCTTATTGAAGATGCTAAAAATAAGAATCCGGATGCGTTTGAACAGCTTATACAGCCACAATTACAAAGAATGTATCGTGTTGCAATTTCTATGCTGCATAATGAAGAAGATGCTGCAGATGCAATACAGGAAACGGTTCTTAAATGCTGGCAAAAAATTGGACAACTGAAAAGCGAAGAGTATTTTGGAACGTGGCTCACTAGAATACTAATAAATCAATGCAAAGATATTTTGAAAGAAAGAAAAAAGGTTGTTCCACTTGAAGAGTTTCCGGAACTTATACATGAGGATCATTACTTTACCAATGAATGGAGAAAAATATTAAGTAATTTAAATGGAAAGTACCAGATTGTTATGGAACTGTATTATGTGGATGGGTTTTCTACCAAAGAAATTGCAAGGATGCTACATATAACAGAAGTGAATGTCCGTAGTAGAATGGTCAGAGGGCGGAAGCAACTGGAACAGATTCTTACGGTAAGAGCAATGGATTAGTTGGAGGTTTGCTTATGAAAATAGATGAATACAAAAAAATTAGTGATAATGTGCAGGTGCCTGATGTTGTATGGGAAGGATATCAGAATGCTATTAAACAAATTAAAATGGAAAAAGAAACAGATAAAAATATTGTGAAAATTTCTAAATGGAAAAATGTGAATGCTCTTGCTAAAATTGCAGTTGTATTCGGGGCAGTTGTATTGTTATCGGGTGGTACTTTTTTATCTGTAAAAGCCTATATAAGTCATTTAGAAAAAATAAGAAACATGGAAGCTGAAGAAGTTATTGATTTGTATGAGAATATCTTCCAGTATGATAGTAAATATATGTCCAGATCTATGTCTGCAGATGAGGAGAGACGTTTTAGCGAATTATATGATTTGTATTGTAGAGATATGGCAGAGCCGGAGGGAGAAGTTGCTGTTATTTCTTCAAAAGATGAATACAATGGAGAGGGAATTGCGTTTTCTAAAGAAGAGGGTATCTTAAACCTTCCTATGCAGGAAATGACGGACGAAGAAATCCTTCAGCTTGTGGTATTTAATCTGCTGGGACGATATGTTGATTATGAGGCATATGTGAAAGCGAGCAACCCTTTGTACTATTTGAATGCTTTAGAACAAATGACCATGCAGGAGGTTGATGAATTATACATAAATTATAGTTCTGCCAATACGGAGACTAGCTTTTACAATAGAGAGTTATCCTTTGATGAATTGGGAAGAAGAAAAGTTCTGAAAATGCTTTATAAAAGCGGAGAAAAGCAGCCGGAGAACACAATGCCTATCATTCAAAAGGAGAGTGAATATAGTGGGGAAGATATAGCGTTTTGTGTTAATAATTGTACTTTTTATTTTCCGAATGATGAATTGAGCGATGAACAGCTTTTAGAGCTAATTGATTTTCAAATAAAAGTTGATTATTGTAGACAAAGAATAGAGGATGAGATAGAGCGTGGGATAAGAAGTGATTGGCCTTATATAGAATATGTGGAAAGAGAAAGAATTATAACCTTGGATTCCGATGTAAAAGTAGATGATGAAATCTTATCCCAGCAATGGTTAAAAGCTTATGAGGATATTTTGAGGGAGTATTATAGAGAAAATAGTACCTATTATGAAAATCCCGAACGTTACTATGCAAATGTCTGTTTTATATATCTGAATGATGATGAAATTCCAGAAATGTTATTTAGTCACGGATGTACTGATTTGGATTATGATGATAGATGTAATTTGCGAAATTACTTATACACTTATAAAAATGGAGAAGCGGTACTTCTGACGCCGGGTGCAGAAACGATAGATGATTTCTACGGATATAATAAACCTTTCAGCTATGTAGAACGAAAGGGTATGGTTTATTGCGATTATTATTATATATATGATTTTACAACATATAATAGCGAGACAGATATGATTGATAATGTAAATGATCACATGTCTAAAATGGATGTATGGGATTTGGATACCTTGACCTGTACCTCGTCGAATGCTAATATTGAAATGTTACATGCTATTTATAATTATGTTGAGGAAGAGTATGCAGACGCCACATTTAATGTTGAGTATTATGTCAATGTTTCGGATATTATACGAGATGAAAACACAGGTTATGTAAAAGAGATTATTGGAGAAAAGGTGGACCGCCAAACTTATGAGAAAAGTGAGGCGAGTCTCTGGAGTGGAGAGCAGATTACGACTCTTTCTATTAGCGATTATGATAAGATATACGCTGATGACAATCTGTTAGAGGCACTTGCGCAATGCTACTTGAAAAATAGAATGTGATTTTTCGGGAGAAATTACTATGAATAAAAATCAAGTAGAAAAAGTGATTTGGTGGGCATATATTATTCTACTATTTGCGATTGTTGTTAAATTTAAAGGATCTTTTGCTGAATTGAGGGATAGAATTACCTCATATTCATCGCAGGAAGCGGTAGTATTTAATGTCATTCCCTTTCGGATTTGGAAATAAATATCACAAAACGATTGGTGAAAAAGCAACAGGAAGAAATCATTTTAACATTTACAGAATTTGAAATTTTATTGTTGTTGGCTCAAAATGCTGGGATAGTATTCAGCAAAGAACAGATATATGATGGTGTTTGGAAAGAACCATATTTCGGCGATTACAACATTGTTATGAGCCATATTCGTAACATACGGGCAAAGATAGAAGATAACCCAAGTAAGCCAGTTTACATTCAAACGGTCTGGGGAGTTGGTTATCGATTTAATCAGACACTGCAAATAAGGGAAACGCTGTAAAAAACTTCGTTGATTTTTACAGCGTTTTGGCTATAATAAAAGATAGAATATAGTATTGATTTTGAAAGGATGGTAACTATGCCAAATATATTACCGGTATCTGATTTGAGAAATTACAATGAAGTGTTGAAGAATTGTCAGGTGGGAGAGCCTGTTTTCCTTACGAAAAACGGAAGGGGAAGATTTGTGGTAATGGATATAGAAGATTATGAGCGTGATAAAGCAGAAAAGAAGCTTTTAGAAAAACTACAAGAGGCAGAGGCGGCTGTCAAGGATGAAAAAGGTTGATTGTCATTGGATGAATTAAAGGCAATGGTTGGAGAATAGAGCATGATGAAGTTACGGATTAATCCGTTAGTAGCAAAGGAACTTGAAATCTATTAAGGATTTTATTGCTGAGGATAATGCAGATAAAGCATTGGAAACAGTGCAGGAGATTTACCGTCAGTTTGAGAATATACAGCAGTTCCCTTACATTGGTGCAGACCTGTCTAAGCGTGTAAGTTTTTAAGACGGATTATAAGTATGTGGTGTGGCAAGATTATGTTGTGCTGTATAAGGTTGTTAAAGAAGCAGTGGAGATTTACCGAGTGGTAAATCGGTATCAGGATATTACGAGGATATTTGTGTAAATTTTTTGATATGAAAATGCAAGAACAAATTTATATTTATTATAAAATGTAAAATGAACATGAGAGAAAGAGAGGAATATTCAAATGAATCCAACTGTTGAAAGTGTATTGTGTAGTATAGTAGCATCGATTATTTGTGATATAGGAAAGTATGGATTAGGCCAATTGAAATATAGGAAAGTAAATTTCGAAAAAAAAGATGTAGAAAAATATGTTTTTGAAAAGATAGATAAAAAGTATGAGTTGTTGTGCGATTCAGGTATACTTTTAGATTTTCTTAAAAGTCCATTGATTATTGATACTATAAATAATTATATTACTTATGTTATTACTGGAAAATTAGAAGTAAAATTATCCAATAATGGCATAAATAAAAAAGGAAAAAGCAAATATTTGGAAGAGTCAGAGATTATTGATTTTTTGTCAGATAATCTCCAGAAAAGATATATAGATGCAAATGTACTTACGATACCTGAAAAACAGTTGATAGAATCCTTTTTTTCGGAAATGTTCTCATTAAGCAGTAATTATATTTTTGAGCAATTAGGTCACGAAGAAGCTGCAATGATATACTTTGTCAATAACAAAATGAATTTATTAGGAAATGGGGTTATATCAAAGCTAGATGAAATTGAGTCTATTTTGAGACAAAGTATTCAATCTGAGGTGGTTTATACTGATGATAAGTATTTAGATGATAAAGAATACTATATTAAAATTCTGAAAGATAATCATAGAATGGCACATATATATTTATTGGATAAATTTGATATTAATGAATTCTATGTTCCACCCTTTCTTACGCAGAGGGAAGAAAAGATACATGGGTTAAATTTCAGATATATACGAAATAATCCAATGTATAGAATCAGTATGCAAGAAAAATTACCTAATGAAGTTGATTTTGATGATTGGAAGTATATTTTTGAAAGAAGTAACATAGTATATGTTACAGGGGGAGCCGGTTACGGAAAATCCTTATTTATGAAGAAATTGATTGGGGAATATGAAAAGTTAAATATTGTTGATGCTGATGAATATATGGTTATTTATGGTGAATTGAAGAATTTCTTTATAAATAATACAAGTAATCCTATGTCAGTCGTCGATTTTTTACAGAATAGTATGAAAAGAGAGACGCTTATTGAAGATTCTAGGGTATCTAAAGAATTAATAAATTATTATTTAAAGAGAGGGAGATGCATTATATTACTTGATGCATTGGATGAAGTAGATAAAGAGAGAAGGCAAGAATTGCATAGTCATGTGATTCATTATTTTAAAAATCAAAATCCTAATAATAAAGTGTGTATTACATCGAGAGCAAGAGGTTTTTTACCAGAAAAGAATATTGAAGTGTTTGAAATAGAACCATTGGATAGGGTTCAAATACAAACATATGTTGATAATATTATTAAATTAGGTAAATTTGACAAAAGTGATAGAGAATCTTTTTTACAGCAAACACAGATATTGGTTGATAAAGGTTTTTTAAACAGTTTTTTAGTATTATCTCTTTTGATTAATATATATAAGGCAGAAAGAGAATTACCAGAAAATAAGTTGGAGTTATATCAAAAGTGTTTTGAGTATATTTCAAATAAGCGAGAGAAAGAAAAATCACAAGAAAAGTACGATTGGGCACTTATTTCAACATTAATGAAAGATAATACATTCATGGAATTAGCAAATCTTTGCTTGCCTAATAATAGTGATGTGAGTAAGGATATAATAAAAGAACGATTAACTCAGATTTATAAGACAAAATATGTTTCAGAAAATCAAACGGAGTTGGCAATTGACCAGTTTTTAATATTTTGTTCTGATCGAACTGAACTTTTTGTCCCAGCTTCTGGTGAGGATTGTTTTAAATTTTTTCATCGTTCATTTTTTGAATATTTTTATTCACAATATATTTTTACAAGAATGTCGAGTGTTGAAGAAATATATGATGCATGGAGAACATTTGATGTAGATTCGGAAATTTTTGAATTAACATTGGCTATGTTTAAGCAGAAAAATGAGAGCAAATACCAAGAAATTGTTGAGTTTCTTTTGAAAAAATTGGAAAAAGCATTTAGCAATAATATTGAAAGAATTAATGTAATGAATATGCTTGTTTTATGTATGCAGGTAATAGATGATGAATTATATAAAAAGCAATTTGTTAATTTTATTGTTGATAACGTAGAGTTCTGTAATAAAAATATTCAAAAAATTCATAATCAAGGATTTATTATTAACGTTATAAATTCTAATAATGATTATAAGGATATGGTTATTAATAGATATGGAGATATTGCAATATATGAGAGTGTGATTGCTTTCTTGAAGGTATATCCTGAGGCAGAACAATTTCTTAAACAAAATAGCAAACGTAGTGATTTTAACCAACAAGTTGAGTTATTTAAATTTAGATTTGAGCATTTTTATAACTTTAATTTTTATTCACAAATGTATTTTTCAAATATTGCTATAAATAAAGTTTTTGAGAATCTGTCAAGTACAGATATAGTCACATTAGGAAAGAAAATGGGAGCAACAACTAAAGAAATTAATAAAACACAGGCTAAATATAAAAAGTATTTGGCTTTAAAACCTGAAATAAAAGAAAATGTAGATAAATTGTTGTTGCAGAGATGATGGAAAATATTTGGGTACAATTTGGGTACAGCAGCTTTGAAACCACATTAACAAGATACAAAATCGTATCAAAATGATACGGTTTTGAAACGCAATAACAATTAAGTAACATGAAAAAGCAAACCCGAAAAAGAGTTTGAATAGAACTTTTTTTAATGGAACCCTATTGACATTCCTTTTTGCGTCTGCTTGTATGAAGATACAAAGAAAGGTTACCACTGACCGATATGCGGTATATAAATGGTTGAGTCGATAGTATAGTCTTTCGCCGCAAGGCGATGGACTTTTCCCCATAAATGGTACAAACAAGCCATTTATGGGGATTTTTCTTTTATTGTGATATCTATATGATCCCCGTTTTGATAGTACCAGAGATATCATTATGCTTTATTAAGCTGAAATATATGTAGATATGTCAATCGTTTGAGAAATTATTTAAAGAATATGTTATGATAATAATATAATGTTTGATTTTACTCATAATATTATTAAAATGTGTATACTGAGATTTCTAATATCACAGATGATGCACAAAGTTGATTTAATAAATCTGATGTAGTTGTTACAGCATAAAATTATAGTGTCCGATGGAGTATGAAAGGGGATGTATATGATTTATAAAGGTATTATAATTAAAGCAGATCCATTTTCATACAATTTGGAATTTGATGATAGAATTACTCTTATTGGTGGAGATAGTGGTACGGGTAAGACATTTCTTTATGGATTGTTGAAAGATATAAGACTTACAGAGGAATACAATGCTATCAAATTATTTAATTACAAATCAGATGACTTTTTAGAAGCAATAAAACAGGCCGCAATAATTTTATTGTGATAGATAATGCAGATTGTTTGATTAATGATGATGTTAGGAGATTCATTAATTTTGAATTATCAAATCAGCATATGCTTTTCTTACAAAATTGTGATGGACTCAATGTATCTGATAAGAGTTTTAAAGTGCTTAAGTTTGATAACTACAGAATAACACTGGCAGAGGAGCTGTGATTTTAGGTATTGCAATGGGAGGTATGTCAAGATGCGTGATTCAATAGAGAACATATCACAACTTCAGAAAAAGTTGAATGACCTGCAGCTGGAAAATCAGATATTGAAAAATATATTGGACAAAGCAGGATTGTCATACCATAAGGAATTATCAAAATTACGACAAAGTGGTAGTAAAGAAGCTTTTGATCCAAAACAGGGTAAAAGAATCATTCATCCACAGGCAATAACAGAAAATATGGCAAATCAGTTTTTTAGTATGTTCTGGGGAAGACAGGATGTCTATGCAAAGCGTAGTGTTAATAAAGAAACAGGGAAGGCTGCATACTATCCACAGTGTAATAATTTCTGGACAAATGTGTGTCATAAGAAGATAAAGGATGGGATTAACTGTAAGAACTGCAAGAACCGTTCTTATAAAACAATAACGAAGAAAGATATATTAAATCATTTGCAGGGAAATGCATATAACGCATCGGACGTAATAGGCGTTTATCCTCTTCTTAGTAATGGAACATGTCGATTTATGGTATTTGACTTTGATAATCATGATAAGGATGCAGAAGAGAAAGACTTTGCAAATTCTGATGATACATGGGTGGAAGAAGTTGAGTCAATGAGGGAAATTTGTGTATTAAACGGAATAGAGCCGTTAGTAGAACGATCAAGATCTGGCAGAGGTGCACATGTATGGATATTCTTTGATAAGCCGATAGCTGCTTCATTTGTAAGAAAATTTGGATTTGCTCTGCTGGACAAGGGTGCGGAACAGATTAATTTAAAATCTTTTAAATACTATGATAGAATGTTGCCTGCACAGGATTCATTACCGGAGGATAGTGCTGTTGGCAATCTGATTGCACTGCCATTGCAGGGAAAAGCTTTGCAAGATGGGAACAGTGCATTTATTGATGGTAATTGGAATGCATATCCTAATCAATGGGAAACTTTATTTAATAAACCAAGATTATCGCAGGAATTTTTGGAAGAGAAAATAAAAGAATGGTCAAATACTATTGATGATATTGCAGCAAATGCTGCAGAAAGTGACAGGGAAAAACCATGGAACAGAATGCAGCATTTTAATAAGAATGATGTAGAAGGAAAATTACATATTATCTTGGCGAACGGAATATATGTAGATAATACGAATTTAAATGCGGCTATGCAGAATAGAATCCGGAGAATGGCAGCATTCAGTAATCCGGTTTTCTATAAGAATCAGGCAATAGGAACATCAAATTATGATACAGCAAGATGGATTTATCTCGGGAAAGATCATCTGAGCGGATATATACAAATACCACGAGGACTGCAGGACGAACTTTGGGAAAATATAAAACAGGCAGATATTGATTACGAAATGGAAGATGAGCGCCAGCAGGGAAGAAAAATTAATGTGGATTTTAAAGGTGAATTGCGTCCCGAACAGGATAAGGCATTAAAAGAACTGATCAGGTATGATAATGGAATACTTCATGCAGCAACAGCATTTGGCAAAACAGTGGTCAGTAGTGCAATAATTGCACAAAAGAAAATAAATACATTGATTATTCTTGAATCTTCTGCACTTATAGAGCAGTGGAAAGAGGCGTTGGAAAAATTCTTAAATATCAATGAGGGACTTCCAACTTATGAGACTAAGACAGGAAGAGTAAGGAAAAGAAAAAGCCTGATTGGAACATTACAGGGAGCACATGATTCAATGACAGGAATCATAGACATTGCAATGGCAGGTTCATTGTGCAAAAAGGGTAAGTATCATAAGATGATGAATGAATATGGACTCGTGTTGATTGATGAGTGCCATCATTCTGCTTCAGAAACAATAGCCAATGTTTTAAAAGAAGTGAAAGCAAAGTATGTATATGGTGTGACAGCAACTCCCAAAAGAGGAGATGGACTGGAAAAAATCAACTATATGCTTATCGGACCTATAAGATATAGCTATACGGCCAAGGAAAAAGCAAAGGAGCAGGGAATACAGCATCTTGTGTACCCGCGTTTTACCAGGACTGTACCGCCGAGAGGTGTAATTACCGATAAGATGCATCCAAATGAAGCATATGAGATTATTCATAATAATGATGTCAGGGATGAGCAGATTATTGAGGATGTGAAGAATTGCGTAGCAGCAGGCCGGACACCGGTTGTTTTGTCACGATACAAGGATCATTCTGAAAAATTCTATGAGCGGTTAAAAGGCTATGCAGATCATGTATTTCTTATGACAGGTAACAACTCTAAGAAAGAACACAGGAAGATTCTTGAGCAGATGCATCAGGTTGATAAGAATGAATCACTTATACTGATAGCTACAGGTTCTCTTGTAGGAGAAGGTTTTGATTTTCCAAGACTGGATACACTTTTTATGGCAACACCTGTATCATTTCGCGGTGTAGTGGAACAGTATGCAGGAAGATTGAATCGTGATTATGCAGGTAAAGAAAATGTGATAATATATGATTATGTGGATAATCATATTCCAATGTTTAATAATATGTATATGAAGCGGCTGAAAGCATATAAACAGATTGGATATGAGTTTGGCGATGGTTTGCAAACTGTTAAACAGACGGTTAATGCAATATATGATGGAAATAATTATAGTGAAAATTATCATAAAGATTTGTTTGATTCTAATAAGAATATAATTATTTCCAGCCCCGTAATCAGCGGATCAAAAGTTTATGAGTTAATCAATATGCTAAAGGAAAAACAGATGTCAGGAGTTCAGGTCACAATAGTCACGTGGACTCCAGATTCCTATGGATTTGGTGATGCTGCATACTGGATGCAGTTACATGAAGATATGCGTAGAGCTGGGTTTTATATTAGAACAGTAGAAGAATATTGTGATCGATTTGCTGTTATTGATCAGGAAGTAGTCTGGTATGGAAATATTAATCTGCTGGCGAAAGATAAGGTTGATGATAGTATTATGAGAGTAAGGAGTAAAGGGATAGCAGGTGAATTGATGGAGATTACATTTAGAAATAATGATGGCAAGGCCCCAGAAGATTATGAGAATTAATAAAAGGAAGTGAATTTATGAACATAAAGCAGCTAATCGGCGAAGCCACAGATTACGATAAAAAGGTTGCACTTGAGATAAAGAAACCTAAAAGCTGGTGCAAGAGCATCAGTGCATTTGCAAATTGCTATGGTGGTAAGCTGGTATTTGGTGTGGCAAACGATGATGCGTTGGTTGGTCTTTCGGATGCTGAAGGAGATGCAGAGAAAATTAGTGAGATAATTAAAACACATCTTAATCCAATACCAGAGTTTAAGCTTTCATTTGAAAAAGATAAAGACAAGACGTTTGTTATTGTAGAAGTTATGAAAGGACAGCAGACACCATACTATTATGAAGGCGATGGACAACTTATTGCGTTTATGCGTATTGGAAATGAAAGTGTTCCGGCAACACCTTCACAGTTAAGAGAGTTGGTGCTTCGCGGAAGTGGTGAAAGCTACGATAGCTTGAAATCAAGATATGATTTTAATAATATGTCTTTTACAAAATTAAAATCAGTATATAAACAGAGAACAGGAAATACCTTTGAAGATACAGATTATGAATCATTTGGTCTGGTTGATGAAAAAGGCAATCTGACGAATGCAGGGGCACTTCTGGCAGATGAATCTCCGGTTCGTCATTCCAGATTATTTTGTACAAGATGGAATGGCCTTACGAAGGCATCTGGAATTGTAGATGCACTTGATGATAAGGAATATACGGGAAGTCTTGTCACACTATTGCAGGCAGGAACAGATTTTGTCAGAAATAATTCCAAGAAAGCATGGCGTAAGGTAGGTGACGGCAGAATTGAAATGCCTGATTATCCGGATCGTGCAGTACTGGAAGGTGTAGTAAATGCATTGATTCATAGAAATTATATGGAGATAGGCAGCGAAGTCCATATAGATATGTTTGATGACAGAATTGAAATATATTCACCGGGTGGACTGGTAAGCGGAATATCTTTAGAGGGAAAAGATTTATTGAAAATTCCATCAAAGCGAAGAAATCCGATATTAGCTGATATATTCAGTCGTTTGAAATACATGGAGCGTAGAGGTAGTGGGTTTAAGAAAATATTGGCAGACTACGAGGGACAAGTTGAATTTAATGAGACTAAGATGCCAGTCTTTGATGCAGATAATGATGATTTTACATTGACTTTGTATAATCTGAATTATGGCACTAATTATGCAACACAGGTGAAGCAAAATGGTACTCAAGGTGATACCCAAGATGATACTCAAGGTGATACCCAAGATGATACTCAAGAAAAAATAATAAAAATGATAGAGGAAAATCCACGAGTATCAACATCTGATATGGCAAAAAGATTGGGAATTGGCATTGCAACAGTAAAGCGTAAAATTAAGAAAATGCCGAATATATCATATGTGGGAAGTGGTTACAGTGGTCACTGGGAAATCAAATAGGTTTTTGAAAATAATGAATCCGCTTATTATTGCTATAAGGCAATAGGCTTTGAAGATGTACCTCAGGATGAAATAGAAGAGTATAATGTAATGGGGGAAGAATGGGATTGCCTCGAATTGGAAATAAAACTATAAGGTTAATATACCCCAGGGGATATGAGATAATATCTCCTGGGGTATACTTATAAATGACTAATTATTTATACCATTTCATCAATATTGCTTCATAGCAAATATCCAGCACATTATCATTTTGATCCATACTGAAGGATAAATTGAAAAAGACTTCCGGGTAGCGCTCATCAATATAGCAATAGCACAAATTAT
Organism: Clostridium sp. AM34-9AC; assembly: GCF_003480225.1. Taxonomy (NCBI): domain Bacteria; kingdom Bacillati; phylum Bacillota; class Clostridia; order Eubacteriales; family Clostridiaceae; genus Clostridium; species Clostridium sp. AM34-9AC. The sequence goes on along the minus strand of NZ_QUIU01000017.1, from coordinate 35,169 downwards.
ACTGGCTTTCCAAACCATCATGATTATAGGCCTTAGATCTATATACAACCTCGTTTCGGGGCTCTCCATAAGCAGCAATTACCTGTTTTCTGGAATCGCCTAACTTTATACCACGTGAGGTCGCCGTGTCTGATGACATTTGATCGGGGTATTCAGTATATGCCGTACAATTTGTAGTCATAATAGAAATACGTTCTACATCTTCATAGCCGTTTCCGGCTCCATATAAGTCTACGTAATTGCTATATCCAAATCCATTAACGTTAAAATCCTCATAAGAGAGAGGCAAAATGGTGCTATTCTCCGTGCTTCCTGATACTTCCACCGGTGCCGGAGTTTCTGTGGAATCTTCCGTTATCACTTCTGTGGTTTCAGTGCGTTCGGTTTCTGCGTTCGTTTCACTCTGCCCGGCATCCGGTGCTTAACGTTGCTTCGCAACTATTATGATCAAATTGTAGCAGAAAATGGAGATATGGCAACTGGATTTTTCTAAGATATTTCCCATGCATGAAGTATCAAGAGTTGTAATCAGTACATTCTTAGGATTTAGATGAAAAATAGGATTTACTATGATATGATTAGTTAAGAATTATATTTAATACGAAAGAGAAATGACACATTATTATGGAATTTTTCAGTTTGTTTTCAACAGTATTTTTTAATATAGCAATTACCTTTGGCCTGTTATTACTTATATACTTGTTTTTCTCTTCCGGCATTAGAGCACGTAAGGACCTGAAACCGGTTAAGTACATTTCCTACAAAAAGGATCATTTTCAGGAGAATTTTGAATTTACCTGTGAGTTTTGCGGATCCAAGGTATCTTCTGCGGATGAAAAATGTCCAACCTGTGGCGGTAATTTTGGAAAGAACAAGGAGTATCAGTTAAAGAAACGGGCCATGCATCAAAGGTATTTAGAGTATATGAAATCCCAGGAAGAGGCCATTACACAGGAAACGGAATATATAAGTACTACAATGCAGGCAATTCAAAAATATAAGCTGATACGTCATAAATACTACAATTTTGAAATCGGCGAGCCTCCGGTTTATAAACCTGCAAGTGATTATGAATTTACCTGTGAATGCTGTGATAATAAGATAAGGGGAAAAAGCACAGACGAAAAGGGGTGTAGTAATTGTGGGGCTTCTTATAAAGAAAACCTGGAATTATTGGTACACGAAGAGGAAGACCGTCTGGAAAAACGCCATTATGACGAATATATGAAACTGAAGGATCTGGAGTGGGAGCAGAATATCAGGAATGAGCGAAGAGATGCAAACATTGATGAAAAGTATGGGACACCTATCCGATTTATGGAGAAAAATGCAAAGGTTATTGCGCTGGCCATTTTGCTTGGGCTTATGATGATTTCCGTGGGAATAACAGTTTTGATTTTAAAGTTTAGGTAAAACAGGATGAGTATATCTGACGTGAAGGGAGATCACATGGACATTCTATTTAAAAACGATGATTTTGTATTTTCCTACAGGGTTGGCGGTATATTGATCCATAATGAAAAGATTCTGTTGCAACGTCCGAAAAATGATGACTATGCTATCATCGGCGGGCATGTTGCTGCTATGGAGACCAGCATGGAAACGCTGAAACGGGAGTTTGAAGAAGAACTTCACGCTGAGATAGAGGTAGATAATCTGCTGGCTATAGGCGAAATTTATTTTCCATGGGGAAAGAGACCCTGCCACCAGATCTGCTTATATTATAATGTTCATTTACTGGACGATAGTATTCCTATGGATGGGGTGTTTCATGGATATGATGAATTGGATCATGAGAGAATCAATCTGGATTTCTGCTGGATTCCGCTGGAGGAACTAAGGAAGGACACGAAGGTATATCCATTGGAACTGATACCTTACATACTTGAGCAGAGAAAAGAAACGGTACATTTTGTTTCAAGGCAGATTTAATTGAGAGGGCAAGCTTCCGAACATGACGGAAGAGGAACAACTTCGGCTGCTGGCCACGGACGGAATGCTGGTAAAGCGGCCGTTTGTCGTGGACGGGGATCTGGTGTTGACCGGATTCCGGGAAGCAGAATGGAAGGAAAAATTAATTTAGTACAGGGAGGACGAATATGAGTAGAGTAAATTTTGGAGCAAAGCCGGTAATGTATCCCATGCCGGTGCTGATCATTGCAACTTATGACGAAAATGGAGTACCCGATGCCATGAACGCAGCATGGGGAATCATTACGGACATGAATGAGATCTCCATCAGTATGTCAGAGCATAAGACCACGGAGAATCTGGCAAAGACCGGAGCATTTACCGTAAGTATCGGAACCGAAGATACCGTGGTAGCCTGCGACTATGTGGGCGTGGAATCTGCGAAGAAAGTACCTGATAAATTCTCAAAGTCCGGTTTCCATGCAGCCAAGAGTGATTTTGTCAATGCACCGCTGATCGATGAACTTCCCATGGCGCTGGAATGTAAGGTGAAAAGTTTTGAAGACGGCATTCTGGTGGGCGATATCGTCAACGTCAATGCGGACGAAAGCATCCTGACGGATGGCAAGATCGATCCGAAGAAATTGAAGCCAATCAGCTATGATCCTGTGAATAATACTTATCTTGCAATGGGAGATAAAGTAGGAAATGCTTTTAAAGACGGCTTGAAATTGAAATAGTAGGAGCAAAGAACGCAGGAGGTTTAACCCTCCTGCGTTCCCATCTCATCGGTGGTAGAGCGGATATGTTCTACTGCTGTTTTTACTTGTTCTGCGCAATCCAGGTTGTTCTGGCTCATGGTGTGCACCTGTTCGGCATTAGCTGTGACTTCTTCGGTTACAGCGGACAGATGGGAGATGTTTTCCATAATCTTATTATTGGATTCTGACAAGCCCAGAATGTGGTGATTTACTTCTTCTACCTGGGAAGCCAGTGCTTCCATATTTTTGTTCAGCTGTTCGAAAGTCTCGGAAGCAGCCAGGATCTTTTCGCCCTGCTGTTCGGTAGCTTCGATGGAACCGTTGATAGTGTTGACTACCATGTTGGCATTGGTATTCAGATCGCTGGTAATCTTGGTGATCTCTTCCGTAAAGCTCTTGGTCTGCTCTGCGAGCTGACGGATCTGCTGCGCTACAACGGCGAAACCGCGTCCGGCTTCACCGGCACGGGCACTTTCGATGGAAGCGTTCAGGGCTAAAAGATTTGTCTGACCGGAGATTGCCATGATGCTTCCGGCGATAGTTTCCACCTCTTTTGTCTTTTCCTGTAATTTTGCCATGGCGTCGGTGACGGAATGGTTGGTATCCTTGATCATGGCGGACTGCTGTTTTAAGGATTCCATAGCAGCCATATTCTTACGGATGCTTTCGTTAGAATCCTCAGCAATCTGAACCATCTGCTCGGAGATATGACTGGTCTGCTCGATAGCATTCTGAATCGTACCGGTCATCTGACTCTGCTCTTCGATGCTGGTGGCAGTCATATTGGTGGCATCGGAGATCTCCTGCATGCTGTTGGCTACAGATTCTGTAGTTTGTACCAGCTGGTTCATAAGATCTGTGGTTTTGGTGGTCTCCTGATGTACGGTCTGGGATACGTCCAGAATATTATCCAGTACTTCTTTTACATGGTTATGTTCTTCCCGGGAAGAACCGATGGCGTCATTGTTAAATAATATAGCAATTTTACCGGTTCCCAGAATAATGATCCCAATCAGGAATACCAGCAGGGTAGAGCAGACGGCATTCACATCCTGACCGTAGATTCCCTTCGTAGCCTGAACGATCATGACGATCAGGTAGAGCACGAATAATCCCAAAGCGGTTTTCTTCAGAGATTTTTTCTCATAATAAGGAATCTGTAATATGAAAATGGCGATCAGCGCATAGTGAATGAAACTTGCATCTGTCTGTAAACCAACCAACAGATACTCAATGCCGATCTCGATGGTAGCGAAGACTTTTAATAGTCGTGTCGCCTTATTTCGAAGGTGTGTCACGACATTTACCACACAGAAAACAGCGATCAGAATGGTATTTGCGTATGTAACAATGGGCGCAATGTTGTGATTTATCAGTTTTAACCACAGATAAAACAGGAAAACAATCGCCAAAAACGAAGAAGCGATAATATAGAACCGGTTCATTCTGATATTGCGTTCCGAAGTATCCGTATAACGATATTTATTATTTTCTTTCATATTCATAAGTTCCCTCCCTTTTCTATTGATACTATTTTAAGTGTAACTTCTTTCATCAATTTTTTCTACATTTTTGTTCCATTTTTTTAAAAAATATGGAAATAAAAAACAAATTGATACTGATTTTCAATACCAAATGCGCTATAATACTTCTGTTACAACACAGAACATTAAAATGTTGAGATACGAAAGGATACAGAAGTGTTATGACACTGAAAGAATTGGAAATCGGCAAAAGCGCCGTGATCGAAACCGTCGGTGGTTCCGGAGAACTCAGACAGCATTTCCTGGATATGGGTATGATCCCGGGAGCAGAGGTGACGGTGGTAAAGCTGGCTCCGATGGGGGATCCCATGGAATTGCAGGTGCACGGCTATGAACTTACGTTGCGTTTGGCGGAAGCGGATCAGATCGAGATCGCACCTATATCGAAGAGAACAAGAGAACATAAAGGGCTGGACCGGGTGACGGATGCGGAGCACCCGGGATTAGGTGAGGATGGAAAATACCATTCGAAAAAAGACGAGAATCCTCTGCCGGAGGGAACGACACTTACGTTCGCCCTGGCGGGAAATCAGAACTGCGGCAAGACGACACTGTTCAATCAGCTCACCGGTTCGAATCAGCATGTGGGAAATTTTCCCGGAGTTACCGTAGACCGTAAGGACGGTTCCATCAAGGGGTATCCGGATACTTTGGTGACAGATCTGCCCGGTATTTATTCCATGTCCCCTTATAGTAGTGAAGAGATCGTATCCCGTAATTTTATCCTGTATGAGAAACCCAGAGCTATCATTAATATCGTGGATGCCACGAATATCGAGCGTAATCTGTATCTGACCATGCAGTTGTTGGAAATGAACATTCCCATGGTCGTAGCCCTGAACATGATGGATGAAGTCACCGGCAATCACGGCTCCATCGATGTGAATGCCATGGAGGCGTTCCTGGGAGTTCCCGTAATCCCCATTTCCGCTGCGAAAAACGAAGGCGTGGATGAACTGATCCGTCATGCAGTCCATGTGGCAAAATATCAGGAACGGCCGTTGCGGCAGGATTTCTGCGATAAAAACGATCATGATGGTTCCGTACACCGTTGCATCCATGCGGTATGCCATCTGATTGAGGATCATGCGGAGACTGCAAAGCTGCCCCTGCGTTTCGCAGCCAACAAAGCCATTGAAGGAGACCATCTGATCCTGGAGAAGCTGCAGCTGGATGAAAATGAAAAAGAAATGCTGGAGCATATTGTCTGCCAGATGGAGACAGAGCGTGGTGTGGACCGGAGTGCGGCTATCGCGGACATGCGGTTTGATTTTATCGAGAGATTATGTGAACAGACAGTAGTAAAACCCAAAGAAAGTAAGGAACGGATTCGCAGTGAGAAGATCGATCGGATCCTTACCGGAAAATATACGGCAATCCCTTGTTTTATTGTGATCATGATATTGGTGTTTTATTTGACATTTAATGTGATCGGAGCCTGGCTGCAAGGGCTTTTGGAACTGGGAATCGGCAGACTGACAGAACTTGCGGATGCAGCCATGACAGCGGCCCATGTCAACAGTGCAGTACAAAGTCTTGTGATCGACGGTATTTTTACCGGGGTGGGCAGCGTATTGAGTTTCCTGCCTATTGTGGTGACCTTGTTTTTCTTCCTTTCACTTATGGAAGACAGCGGTTATATCGCCCGTGTGGCATTCGTGATGGATAAGTTGCTTCGAAAGATCGGTCTGTCCGGACGAAGCATTGTGCCGATGCTGATTGGGTTCGGATGTACGGTACCGGCAGTCATGGCAACGCGGACGCTGACCAGTGAGAGAGATCGTAAAATGACGATTTTGCTCACTCCGTTTATGAGCTGTTCTGCGAAACTGCCAATTTATTCCTTTTTTGTGAGCGTATTTTTCCCGGGAAAGGGTGGACTGATCATGTCAGCCCTGTATCTGCTGGGGATCGTGATTGGTATTCTGGTTGCATTTTTATATCGTGGAACTTTGTTCAAAGGCGAGCCAGTGCCGTTCGTAATGGAACTGCCTAATTATCGTCTGCCCGGAGCGAAAAATGTAGGACAGTTGTTGTGGGAAAAGGCGAAAGATTTTTTACAGAAGGCATTTACTGTGATCTTCATTGCAACGATTGTAGTATGGTTTTTACAGAGTTTTGATCTGAAACTGAATCTGGTAGAGAATTCAGCCAACAGTATGCTGGCAATGCTATCAGGTCTGTTGGTTCCGGTGTTCCGGCCACTGGGATTGGGAGACTGGCGGATCTGTACCTCTCTGATCAGTGGATTCATGGCAAAAGAAAGTGTGGTAGCAACCCTGGAAGTATTGTTCGGCAGCGGCATTGCCACGGTACTTACCCCGTTGACAGCCGCTACATTACTGGTATTCAGCCTGTTGTATACTCCCTGTGTGGCAGCCATCGCTTCTGTCCGCAGAGAACTGGGTGGAAAATGGGCCATTGCCGTGGTACTCTGGCAGTGTTTTGTGGCATGGGTGGCAGCCTTTTTAGTACATGGAATCGGAATGCTTCTGGGATGAAGATTCCTCGATAAGCGAATATTGGATAGAAGTGTGGGAGTGCGCAGCACGAAACAATTCGTAGGAATTAAAGGTGGGACTTTTGCCCCTGACATTCATATATAATAGAAAACCTGCAGGGGATTATTCCTCCTGCAGGTATTTTATTACGCATTTCAATTCCGGCGAGATCCATTTGTTCCTATGATATAAAAGCTGCCGCCAGATATCCGGATGAATCTCTGTCATGGGGAGACTGACGAGATTTCCGTTTGTCAGATCTTCCGCTATCACGAACTCCGGCAGATAGGAGATGCCGAGGTCCTGACACAGAAGATTGCGGATCAGCTGGGTATCACCCACTTCCATGATGGGCACTGTCTCCTTACCGTTTTGGGAGAGCAGATCATCCAGAGCAGCCCGGTAACTCATGTTTTTCTCTGTGAGGATCAGCGGATATTGCAGAATCTGTTCCAGGGTGATCTGCGTCTGTCTGGCTAAGGGGTGACCGGCACCGGTGACGAAGTGAATATCTACCGGAGCTTCGAAAGCGGTCACATAATTGTGATTAAAAATACGGCGGTCCAGTGTGTATACAATGTCCACCTGATTCTGTCCCAGCATCTGGAACATTTCGTCAGTGCTGGTAGCGATGATCTTCAACCGGATTCCGGGATATTTTTCATGAAAATCTTTAAAACGGCTGTGAAATTCCCAGCTGGCTAGGGACTCTGCAATGGCGATCCGCACCAGACCCTCCGGGGCGGTATTACCGCTGATGTGAGTGGCTTCCGCGGCGAGACGCAGGATCTGCTGGGCCAGGGGTAACAGCTTTTCCCCTTCGTTAGTCAGGGTTACGGTATGCCCGATCCGTTCAAACAGAGGGATGGACAGCTCCTTTTCCAATTGTTTGATCTGAAAGGATACGGTGGACTGGGTATAACCCAGACGTCCGGCCGCCAGCGTAAAGCTCTTCAGTTCGTTCACCATAACAAAGGTTTCCAGATTTTTGACATCCATAAAATAATTGCACCTTCTCGATTGAGTTATTCGATCAATATGATAAAAATAATTCGTTTTTCAAATATTTATGAAAATTATATAATGAGAAAATAGGGCTGTCAATGTGAAAAGATGGCGAAAATATGGGAAAACAGCAAAAATATATGCCGTATCCCGTGTTTAGAATAAGTAGTTTTGGGAAGGATCAGAGGTATGGAAAAAAGAGAAAGACTGGGAAGCCGTTTGGGATTTATCATGCTGTCGGCAGGGTGTGCCATTGGCTGCGGAAATGTGTGGAAGTTCCCCTGGATGTGCGGACAGAATGGTGGAGGCAGCTTTATGCTGATCTATGTGATCTGCCTGATCGTGCTGGGCCTGCCTGCTATGATCATGGAGTTTTCCGTGGGACGCGCAGCGCAGACGAGTCCGCTTTATATGTACCGGAAATTATCCGGCGGCAGGGGAAAATGGAATCTGTGGGGCATCGTCTGCCTCATCGGAAACATTGCGCTGATCGCTTTCTATGCGGTGGTGTCCGGATGGATCCTCTATTATTTTGTAAAATTTCTGACAGGGCAGAATCAGGATTTCGGATTTGAAAAAATGATCACGACGCCCTCGGTGAATGTGACATATCTGTTGTTCACCTTACTGATCGCTTTTGTCATTTTAAGCTTCCATCTGCAGGGTGGGCTGGAACGTATTACCAAATATATGATGTCAGCCTTGATCGTGCTGATGTTGGTGCTGGCGGTGCACAGCTTTACACTTCCGGGAGCAGGAGAGGGATTGAGCTTCTATCTGATCCCTCATTTTTCCAAAATCACCGGTTCTGTGGTGGTGGGCGCCATGAATCAGGCATTTTTCACCTTGTCCGTGGGAATGGGCGGTATGGCGATCTTCGGAAGTTATATCGGCAAGGACCGTTCTCTCATGGGGGAGTCTATCCATATTATTATCCTGGATACACTGGTGGCAGTGATTGCCGGTATCATTATATTTCCGGCATGCTTCACTTATGATGTGGAAGTGACGGCGGGGCCCAGTCTTCTGTTCGATACTATGGCAACCGTATTTAACCACATGGCAGGAGGCAGATGGTGGGGAACCTTATTTTTCCTGTTCATGGTGTTCGCAGCCATGTCCACAGTGCTGGGTGTATGTGAAAATATTCTGGCCATGGTCCGGGAACTGACCGGATGGTCCAGACCGGTAGGATGTATCGTCTGCGGTGTGGGAACGTTTCTGTTGGCATTGACAACGGCGTTGGGCTTCAGCGTGATCCATTTTCAGCCCTTTGCGGCGGGAACGACCTGGTTGGACTTCTGGGATTTCCTGGTGTCCAACAATATCATGCCCATAGGTTCGATCCTGCTGGCAGTATTTTGCTGTTATAAGGTCGGCTGGGGCTGGGACAAATTCCTGGAGGAAGCCAACGAGGGAAAAGGATTGAAAGTGCAGCATTGGATGAAGCCGGTGTTCAAGTATTTTGTTCCGGCGGCGGTGTTGTTCATTTATGTGTACGGAATAGTGAATTTTGCGTGGAAATAGGAGAAATGAGATCAAGATAGGAAGAGACAAACGACGGTGGGGTGAGAACTCTGCCGTTTTTGTGTATAGGATGAGCAGGGAAGCGGTTGCACCGAGACTCAAAATTGGGTAGTATGTAATTATTCAGAGGTGGTTTTGTGAATAGTTATGGCAGTATAAAGAATAGAAGCAGGAGACATCTATGACAGAGCAGGAGATCCGGACGATATTGAACAGACAAAGAGAATATTTTGCTACGGGAGCCACACTTTCCCGGAAATTTCGGGCAGAACAGCTGGGAAAATTAAAGGCCTCCCTGCAGCGCCATGAAGAGGAACTGAATGCTGCACTGCAACAGGATCTGGGAAAAAGCCGGATGGAGAGCTATATGTGCGAGATCGGACTGACGCTCTCGGAGCTGACCTGGATGCAGAAACATCTGCGGGGGCTGATGCAGGAAAAGAGAGTGCCGACACCGCTGTCACAGTTCGCAGCGATAAGCTTTCGCTCTCCGTCACCCTATGGCACCGTGCTGATCATGAGCCCCTGGAATTACCCGGTGTTACTGACGCTGGATCCGCTGATCGATGCCATAGCTGCCGGAAATACGGCGGTGGTGAAGCCCAGTGCATATGCTCCGGCGACGGCAGCTGTGCTGAAAAATATTCTGGAAGAATGTTTTCCGATAGAATACGTGGCTGTGATCACCGGCGGCAGAACGGAGAATCAGGCATTATTGCAGCAGCGGTTTGATATGATATTTTTCACCGGAGGCAAGACCGTGGGACGGGAGGTGCTTAGAAGCGCTGCGGAATATTTGACCCCGGTGACGCTGGAGCTGGGCGGGAAAAGTCCCTGCATCGTGGATGCTACGGCGAAGCTTCCGTTGGCGGCGAGGAGGATCGTATTCGGAAAATATCTAAACTGCGGGCAGACCTGTGTGGCACCAGATTATGTGTTGTGTGATGTTAGGATCCGCGACCGATTGGTGGAAGCTATCCGGGCGGAGATCTCGAGACAGTTTGGTGCGGATCCCCTGCAAAATCCGGATTATGGAAAAATCATCAACGAAAAGCATTTTCACAGACTGCTGGGGCTGATGGATGCGGAAAAGACCGTCTGCGGCGGGCAGTATGACGAAAAGACTTTGCGGATTGCTCCCACAGTGATGACGGATGTGACCTGGGAAGATGCCGTGATGGGAGAAGAAATCTTCGGACCGATCCTGCCGGTGCTGACGTATAATGCACATGATGCAGAGAAAGGTGTTGCACAAAATGATTTTTGCAGGGATGCTTCCGGGACGCATGCAGCCACGGGAGACTTTGTGGATTGGGCGATCCGCTGTGTGGAGGAACATCCTCATCCGCTGGCACTGTATTTCTTCAGTGAAGATAAAAAAGCCCAGAGACGGATCTTGGATCACTGCCATTTTGGCGGCGGTTGCATCAACGACACCATCATCCACCTAGCCACCAGCGCCATGCCCTTCGGCGGCGTGGGCGAGAGCGGCATGGGCGGCTACCATGGACGCGCCGGATTCGAGACTTTCAGCCATTATAGAAGTATTGTGGATAAAAAGACATGGACGGATCTGCCGATACGGTACCAGAGGTATGATGAGATGAAAGAGAAGATGTTACGGAGATTTTTGAAGTAACGTCATCCTAAAATAGAAGTTATGTCCTGAAAAGTGTAAGATAACATTGGATTACGTCCTGAAAAGTGTAGCGTATAGTTCATATTACGTCCTGAAAAATGTAATGGCAGGGTATTTGTGGGAAATAATATCGAAATCGAGAAGGAAAGAAGGTAATCACATGAACTTTAACAAACAAAAATGCATTACGGCAGTGATTTTGCTGTTGGTCGCTATTCTATCCATAACCGTTATCGGAAAATACGCCTCCGCCCCGGAAAATCACCAGAAAACCATAGCCTCTCTGGATGAGAAAAAACAGACGGTCATGGAGCTGACGGCGGCATCCACGGTGACTTCGGCGCTGATCACCCTGCTTCCGGGAGACACGGCAACGCCCATTGCGGAGAAAATGGCGGATGTCAGCGGGTATCTGCTGGTGGTTCTCTGCGCCATTTATCTTGAAAAATATCTAGTGACGATTACCGGATATGTGGCATTTACCTACCTGATTCCGATTGCCTGTGGCTTGTGGATATTCAACCTGATTTTTGCAAATGCCACCTTGCGAAAACTGGCAACAAAACTGGTGGTGTTTGGCTTGGCAATCTCCTTCGTGGTTCCGGCCAGTGTAAAGATTTCTGACATTATCGGAGACACCTATCAGGCCCAGATCGAAGCTACCATTGAGGATGCCAGGAACACACAGAATATACTGGAAAACAGTGGCGTGGCGGATGATGACGATGACACTAATGCGACGGAAACACCTGGAATCGGAACAACAGAAGTTCCTGGAACTGTTACAGGTAACGTGCAGGAGAAGGAAAGCAATAACTCAGGATCTGTCTCAAACATTTTCGACTGGGCAAAAGACGCTATTTCCGGCGCTAAAGATTCAGTGACAAATGTTGTGGAAAACGTGACGGTTTCTACCGAAGAACTGGTGCAGAAAGTGGAGAATTCCTTAAATCATTTTATTGAGGCAGTGGCTGTGATGATCATTACTTCCTGCGTGATCCCGATGCTGGTGCTGTTACTGTTCTTCTGGATGGTGAAGATTGTGTTGGATGTGGACCTGAGTGGAGCGAAGATCAAGGGGATGCTGCCGGAGCGGAGGGAATAGATTGTAGAAAAGAGGGGAAGAACATGAAATACCTTGCACACATTGATGGGGACAGAGAGCAATCAGTAAAAGAACATTTACAGGGAACCGCAGAGCTTGCAGAAAAATTTGCTGCAAAATTCAGGAAAGCGGACTGGGGATATTGTTGTGGGATGTTACATGACATTGGAAAATATTCCGCGGAATTTCAAAAGAAGATCAAAGAAAATCTGGATATCCGGGTGGATCATTCCACTGCCGGGGCGAAGGTCTGCGAAAATTTAGATGGCTACTATTGGCTTCTGACTTACTGCATAGCAGGGCATCATGCAGGGTTGCCGGATCTGGGACGAGAGGGATTGCCGTCCTCTTTGCTGGGGAGACTTAAGAAAAGGTTGTGCGATTACAGTGCGTATGAAAAGGAAATAGAAATCCCTCAAATTACCACACCACCCATTGCCATGAATCCGGAAAAGGATCCAAACTTTGCGCTGAGTGTATTTATTCGCATGCTGTATTCCTGCCTGGTGGATGCCGATTTTCTGGATACAGAACAGTTTATGAACAACGGAACGGTTCAAAGGGATTCCGGAGAGAACATGGATGTTCTTTTGGAAAAATTGCAAAATTACATAGCAAAATGGCTTATAAATCGGAATGATACTACGATTGATGGAAGACGATCTGAAATTCTCCGGAACTGTCTGGAAATGGGAAAGTCCTCCAAAGGATTGTTTCAGCTTACGGTACCCACCGGTGGTGGCAAAACTGTGGCTTCTCTGGCATTTGCGTTGCAGCATGCGGTGGAGAACCATATGGACCGTGTGATTTATGTGATTCCCTATACCAGTATTATCGAGCAGAATGCGCAGGTGTTCAGGGAAATCCTGGGTAGTGAAAATGTGTTGGAAAATCACAGCAATGTAGACTATGAGAGCTCGGAAGAGTTCAAACCCATGCAGTTGGCGGCGGAAAACTGGGATAAACCGGTGGTGGTTACCACAAATGTCCAGTTTTTTGAATCCCTGTATGCCAATAAGTCCTCCAAATGCAGGAAATTACATAATATAGTAAACAGTGTCATCATATTCGATGAAGCGCAGATGCTTCCTGCGAATTATTTGAAACCGTGCATGGCAATGATAGAGGAACTGTTGCAACAATATGGCACGAGTATCGTGCTGTGTACGGCGACACAACCGGCATTACAGCAGTTTCTGCCTGAAAAGTATGTTGCCCGGGAATTATGCCCACGGAGAGAGGAACAATTTCGATTTTTTGAAAGGGTAACCTATCAGAATATTGATACCATCACGGAAGAGGAAATGGCGGAGAAACTACAGCAGGAGTGGCATGCACTGTGTATCGTGAACACGCGAAAAAGAGCACAGCGGCTTTACGAACGGCTGCAGGGAGAGGGCGTTTATCATTTATCAACCACCATGTATCCGGCGCATAGAAGACGAGTGCTTGCGGAGATTAGAGAACGTTTGGATGACAAAAAAGGAAAAAAATGTATCGTCATTTCGACCAGTCTCGTGGAAGCCGGAGTGGATCTGGATTTTACTTCGGTATATCGGGAACTAGCCGGTGTGGATTCCATTATTCAGGCAGCAGGACGTTGTAATCGAAATGATAAAAGAGGAAAGGAAGAGAGCATTGTCCGCATCTTCCAGTGGGAAGACAAGGAAAGGGTATCCGGACAGCGGCAGCAGATCGACACGACGAAAAATCTGCTGGCGGAGGGCAGAGATATTACTGCACTGGATAATATCACAGAATATTTTCGGAGACTATATCGCATCAAGGGCGAAAGCCTGGATATAAAGAAAATATTGGACAAGTTCAAGGACGGAAATTATCAATTTGCAACAGTAGCCGGAGAATTTAATCTGATTGAGGAAAATACAGTTACGGTATATATCAACAGAGAACCGGAAGCGGAGGCTCTTTTGCAGGAAATTCGGCAGCAGGGACTGACAAAGAGCCGTATGCGAAAAGCAGGGCAATATTGTGTAAGTGTTCGGAAAAAAGGGGAATATGAGAAACGGAATATGTTGTTTGAAGAAATGCGTGATGCGGGGATGGTAGAAGCGGTAGACCCGGATGCGCAGGATTTTTATGTGCTGACGCAGGAGGAACAATACCGGGAAGACACCGGATTGAAACTGGAAGTGGAATTGGGCGGAATGATGATGGTTTAATATTGCAGGAAATGGAAGTGGCGGTACACGATGGAAAAGTGTACCGCTACTCTTGTAAGTTAATGAAAATTACAATTATTTCAATCCACAGGATATACCTGACATTGAAAGTATAACATATAATTCAAAAAAATCTAATAGTTTTAGCGATAATTTCAATTGAAATTATCATTACGAATAAAAATAAGCATTGCAAATATATTAGACTTGTAGTATAGTGAATTTGTCAGATAAATATAGATAATCTAAAATATTGTCATAACATATCTACAAAAAGACAGTGTTTTACAAGGGGGGTATTATTGTCAGACAGAAAATAGTACTACAAGGGAACAGTAAACGGGAACAGCGCTTTCATTGTGGAAAGAAGGTGGAATAAATGGGAGTCGGAGTAAAAGTAAATGTATGGGGAGACTATGCACTATTTACAAGACCCGAACTTAAGACAGAACGCTACAGCTATGACATCATCACGCCCTCAGCGGCACGCGGCATTTTGGAAGCTATCTATTGGCATCCGGGAATGCGGTGGATCATCGACAAAATCTATGTCAAAAACCCTATTCAATTTACCAGTGTACGGCGGAATGAAGTAACCAGTAAAATTTCAAAAAGTAAAATGCTAGATGCGTATAATGGCGTGGGTAAGCCATTGTATATATGCACCAAGGATGAGATTGTGCAACGCGCGTCCGTTTTGCTATGCAATGTTTCGTATGTTGTCGAGGCGCATTTCGAAATCACACCCAAAGCAACGGATTCTGATAATTCTGGAAAGTTCAAGGACATTATTATGAGACGATTGAGAAGAGGAGAATGCTATCATATGCCTTACTTTGGCTGTAGAGAATTTCCTGCCAATTTCGCACTCTGTGAGGAAGAAGAAATCCATACCGCTTATGATGTGGTCGCAGAGAAGGACTTGGGATTAATGTTATACGACATGGATTACAGTGATCCGGAAAATATCCAGCCTATGTTTTTCCGGGCAATAATGCGTCACGGCGTGGTGGATCTGAGAGATTGCGAGGTGCTGCGATGATACTACAGGCACTGGTAAAATACTATGAAAATCTGGCAGAACAGGGGAAAGTATCCAGGTTGGGATGGTGCCATGCGAAAGTGTCCTATGAAATCAATTTGTCTTCGGAGGGGGATATCATAGGTATTACTTCCCGAAAAATAGAGGATATGCGTGGTAAGAAAGTAGTCTGGGTACCGACAAATCTCGTCGTGCCGGAGATGGTGACCAGATCTTCCGGTGTGGCAGCTAATTTTCTGTGCGACAATTCCAAGTATATGCTGGGTATTGACGCAGATGGAACGAACTCACGTGTAGTGGATTGCTTCCAGGCGACGAAAGAAAAGCATGGACAGATTCTGCAATCTGCACAGGGAAAAACAGCCCGGGCAATTTTAGCCTATTTTGAAAAATGGGATCCGCAGAAAGCATCAGAACATCCTGTGATTCGGGAAAACTGGGAAGAATTGACAGAAGGCGGCAATCTTATTTTCTCTGTGGAAGGGCAGGAAGCACAGGAAGATCCGGAGATTCGAGACTGTTGGGAAAACTATCGGGCGCGGAATGGTGGAGAAGATAACGGCATTTGCCTGGTTACCGGTAAAAAAGCCGAGATATCACGAATCCATAAAGCAATCAAAGGAGTACCCGGGGCACAGTCCAGCGGAGCGGCGCTGGTATCATTCAATGCACCGTCATTTGAGTCTTATGGAAAGGAACAGAGTTATAATGCGCCGGTGGGAAAATATGCGGAATTTGCATATACCACGGCACTGAATTATCTGCTGTCCCAGCGGGATTACACCTTTTTCCTGGGGGATTCCATGATCGTGTACTGGGCAGAAAGCGGTAAAGAGCAGTATCAGAAATGTTTTCTGAATATGTTTAAACCCACGAAAGATAATCAGAAAAAACTGAAGGACATTTTCGACAGCCTGAAAGAAGGCACCAGGGTTTACTTAGAAGATGCGGAGATGGATCCGAAACAGAATTTTTACATACTGGCGCTGGCACCAAATGCAGCACGATTGTCGGTCCGTTTTTTCTATGTAAATTCGTTTGGGAAAATCATACAGAATATAGCAGACCATTATGAGCGGCTCAAGATTGTAAAACCGGCATGGGAAGAACAGGATTATCTGGGGATTCGTGACATGCTGAATGAAACCGTGAATCAGAAATCAAAAGATAAGACACCGGTTCCGAACATGGCAGCCCTTGTATTGCAGGCGATTCTGTCGGGCGGACGATATCCGGCAAGTCTGTATACCTACACACTGATCCGCATTCGGGCAGAGTGCGGTAACGTGAACTGGAAACGTGCTGCTATCATCAAAGCAGTTTTGATCAAAAATTATAATTGTATGAAAGGAGAAAATCTCATGGGATTGAACGAAGACCGCAATGATATAGCCTATGTATTGGGAAGATTGTTTTCCGTATTGGAAAGCATACAGAAAGAAGCAAACCCGACAATCACTACGACAATTCATGACCGCTACTTTAATTCCGCATGTGCTACGCCGGCAGTTATTTTCCCGGTGTTGCTCAAACTGAAAAACAGCCATATGAAAAAGTTGGAACGGGATAAAGGCGGAGCGAAAGTCTATTACGAAAAAGAAGTTGGGAAAATTATGGGCAAATTTGACGATTTCCCGAAACGCTTATCCCTGGAACAGCAGGGGCAGTTTGCACTTGGCTACTATCATCAACAGCAGGAAAAATATAAAAAAGGGGAGGACAAATAAATGAGTGAAGCTATTAAAAACAGATATGAGTTCGTAGTATTATTTGATGTGGAGAACGGTAATCCCAATGGAGATCCTGATGCGGGCAATATGCCAAGAGTCGATCCAGAGAGCGGACTGGGCTTGGTAACGGATGTCTGCCTGAAACGTAAGATCCGTAATTATGTCGAGACCGTAAAAGAGGATGCTCAGGGATATAAGATTTACATCAAAGAAGATGTACCTTTAAATCGCAGTGACAGAGAAGCCTGTGCGGATATGGGAATCACCGAAACGGATGATAAAAAGGTGACAGAGGAACTTAAAAAGTTAAAGAAAAATGATCCCGGTGTAGATATTAAACTGAAGGATTATATGTGCCGGAATTTCTATGATATCCGTACATTTGGTGCCGTAATGACTACTTTTGTAAAAGCATCGTTGAACTGCGGTCAGGTGAGAGGACCCGTGCAGATTGGATTTGCCAGAAGTATCGATCCGATCATCAGTCAAGAAGTAACTATCACCAGAGTTGCCATCACCACAGAAAAGGACGCGGAAAACAAGAATACGGAAATGGGTAGAAAGACCATCGTTCCTTATGGACTGTACCGGGCAGAAGGCTATATTTCCGCAAATCTGGCGCGGAAAGTAACCGGATTTTCCGAAGACGATTTGGAATTACTATGGGAAGCAATTCTTAACATGTTCGAGGTAGACCACTCTGCAGCGAGAGGCAATATGGCAGTGCGGGAACTGATTGTATTCAAGCATAGCAAAGAACTGGGAGACTGCCCGGCTTATAAATTGTTCGATGCCGTAGAAGTAAAGAGAAACGAGGGCGTGGAATATCCCAGAAAATATCAAGATTATACAGTTACCGTTCACGAGGAGCAGATTCCTGATTCTGTGGAAGTGAGAAGGATGAATTAATGGAATATGCAGAAGATGATTATCTCATGATATCCGGGATCCAGCATTTCAGATTCTGCAAAAGACAGTGGGCGCTGATCCATATAGAGCAGCAGTGGGCTGAAAATGAACATACGGTAATCGGTGAATTAATGCATAAGAAAGCGCATGATCCATATCTTACCGAAAAAAGAAGAGACACGATCATAGCGAGAGCATTACCCGTGGCGTCCAGAGAAATGGGCGTCACGGGTGAGTGTGATGTGGTGGAATTTCACAGATGTGAGGATGGAATCCGTCTGCATGGGCACAGGGGCAATTTTTCGGTATATCCGATCGAATACAAAAAGGGAAAGCCGAAGATCACAGAGGAAGACAAATTACAATTAGCTGCGCAGGCAATGTGCCTGGAAGAAATGTTTTCCACACAGATTCCGGAAGGTGCACTGTTTTACGGAGAGACAAAACGGAGGGAAATCGTGGAGATCACGGAAGAACTTCGCAGTGAAGTGAAGGAAATGTTTCAGGAAATGCATCAATATTACGAACGGCAATATACGCCGAAAGTAAAGACGGGAAAAGGATGCACATCCTGCTCCTTAAAGGAGCTCTGCATGCCAAGACTCGGGAAAACCGGTTCTGTGAAAAACTATATGGAACAGGCGCTTATGGAGGAAAACGTATGAAAAAATTGCTGAATACGTTATATGTTACTTCCGAAAACAGTTATCTTGCTCTGGATGGTGAAAATATTGTAATTTATGATGACAAGAAAGAATTGGGCAGAGTTCCGCTGCATAATCTTGAGGGAATTGTATCATTCGGATATCGGGGAACCAGCCCGGCACTTATGGGTGCCTGTGCAGAACGAAATATTTCTCTGTGTTACATGACTCCCCAGGGAAAATTCCTGGCACGGGTCACCGGGAAAGTGCGGGGTAACGTGATTCTGCGGGAACAACAGTATGCCAGCAGCAAAGATGAACAGGTGGGATTGGAGATTGCTCAAAATTGTATCCTTGGAAAAGTACATAATGCCAGGTGGGTTCTGGAGCGGGCAGTCAGAGATCATAGTATGCAGATTGATGCAGAGCGGGTAAAAAAGGCATCTGAAATGCTGAAAAATTCTCTGATGTTGATTCAGAATAGCACATCCAGGGACGAACTCAGGGGATATGAAGGAGAGGCAGCCAGTATTTATTTTAGCGTGTTTGACGAATTGATTCTGCAGCAGAAAAAAGATTTTACATTTCAGGGCAGGAATAAGAGACCGCCTCTCGACAAAATGAATGCGATGCTGTCTTTTGTGTATACGTTGCTGACGAATACGGAGGCATCTGCACTGGAGTGTGTAGGACTGGATCCCTGTGTTGGATATCTACATACAGAACGCCCGGGCAGAGTATCTTTGGCATTGGACATGATGGAGGAACTGCGATCCGTGCTGGCAGATCGCTTTGTGTTGTCGTTGGTAAATAAACGGATGATCACAGCCAAGAATTTTACCCAAAAGGAAAACGGTGCGGTTCTCCTGGATGATGATGGACGAAGACTGATACTGACGGAGTGGCAGAATCGAAAAAAAGAAACCATAACACATCCCTATTTGCAGGAAAAGTTGGAATGGGGCATGGTACCCTATGTGCAGGCAATGCTGTTGGCGCGGTATCTACGTGGGGATCTGGACGGTTATCCTGCATTCCTGTGGAAGTGAGGTGCGATATGTTAGTATTGATCACATACGATGTCAACACAGAAAATGCGACCGGAAAAGCGAGATTACGCAAAGTGGCAAAACAATGCGTTAATTATGGCAGAAGAGTTCAGAATTCTGTGTTTGAATGTATTTTGGATAATGCTCAGAGCATTGCATTGAAGGCAACACTTGAGGATATTATTGATACAGAAAAGGACAGTCTTCGATTCTACTATCTGGGTAATAAATATCAGACCAAGATTGAACATATCGGGGTAGACAGAGGAATCGCCCCGGATCAGACACTGATTTTGTAACTGATGCGAAAGCCAAGCATACATAAAATGCCTGGGGGATTCGCACCTTATAAATTATGCGATTTATTGAAATAACATACAAAGATATTTTTAATTAAAATAATTTGTTGTTAAGATTAAATATTTTAGACAATTTTTGCTGAGAGAAAAGAGAACTTTTTGGCGAAAATTGCTGTCGCTCCCCTCGTGGGAGCGTGGATTGAAATCTGCTGGACAGATGCATTACTAAGCAGAACATCGTCGCTCCCCTCGTGGGAGCGTGGATTGAAATGTCCGGTGTTGTTGCAATCGTAAAAGGTGCAGGATAGTCGCTCCCCTCGTGGGAGCGTGGATTGAAATATAGTTGGATGACAGGTTTTCGGTGACTTTTTAAGTCGCTCCCCTCGTGGGAGCGTGGATTGAAATCAGTGACATATTGGTCAGCTTGTAACTACACCGGGTCGCTCCCCTCGTGGGAGCGTGGATTGAAATACATTTTGGCGTTGAGCAAGTAGCAACCACATTACGTCGCTCCCCTCGTGGGAGCGTGGATTGAAATCAAGAATCACGGTAACCTTGTTACAACAGGAACGTCGCTCCCCTCGTGGGAGCGTGGATTGAAATGTGCTCGTAGACACCCATAAAATAATCTTTACCGTCGCTCCCCTCGTGGGAGCGTGGATTGAAATTATGAAATCTGCACTGGGCGGCATAATATGCACCGTCGCTCCCCTCGTGGGAGCGTGGATTGAAATTATAAGATTGTCTGTCTCGTATTCGATCGGTTTGTGTCGCTCCCCTCGTGGGAGCGTGGATTGAAATTGAGACGGCTGCAGGTGGTGGCACCGGTAATATGTCGCTCCCCTCGTGGGAGCGTGGATTGAAATTGAGCAGAGGCACTATTAAGCAAAACATCAATAGTCGCTCCCCTCGTGGGAGCGTGGATTGAAATGGGATCCGGAGTGTCCGCTTACATTTAACACGGTGTCGCTCCCCTCGTGGGAGCGTGGATTGAAATAACAGAATGCGACATCAAACTACCTCACTTTCTGTCGCTCCCCTCGTGGGAGCGTGGATTGAAATAGTTATATGTGGAACGGAATGTTCCAGGGAAAGTCGTCGCTCCCCTCGTGGGAGCGTGGATTGAAATCTTTTTCAGCATCTTTGAGCAGAAATGAAAATACTGTCGCTCCCCTCGTGGGAGCGTGGATTGAAATATCCAGCACAAAAGCCTGTAGCAGTCCTTAAAAGTCGCTCCCCTCGTGGGAGCGTGGATTGAAATAGAACGGTGAATTACTCTACATGGCTACACATCCGTCGCTCCCCTCGTGGGAGCGTGGATTGAAATATCCATCTCTCCCTGGCAATGATCAAAGCAGTTTGGTCGCTCCCCTCGTGGGAGCGTGGATTGAAATTTCTGAAGCTCCTCCGATAATATCTTTTCCTCCAGTCGCTCCCCTCGTGGGAGCGTGGATTGAAATATGCAGTGTATTCCCGGAATGGGAGTACTGACAGGGGTCGCTCCCCTCGTGGGAGCGTGGATTGAAATATTTACCTGATAGATGTTGATTCGGTCTTCGGAGTCGCTCCCCTCGTGGGAGCGTGGATTGAAATCTACCATGGCTTACACTACTGCTCTACGCGTGCGATCGTCGCTCCCCTCGTGGGAGCGTGGATTGAAATAAAAAGAGCAGGCAGAATGTTTATCTGCACAGGAAGTCGCTCCCCTCGTGGGAGCGTGGATTGAAATACAAAATCGTTAATATCGATTGCGTACTTGTCTGGTCGCTCCCCTCGTGGGAGCGTGGATTGAAATTAGATGTTGCTACGGGTAACAGCAAGACAGCAGAAGTCGCTCCCCTCGTGGGAGCGTGGATTGAAATTACGGTACTCAGAAGTTGCAGAAGCATATTACCATCGCTCCCCTCGTGGGAGCGTGGATTGAAATACACAATACTGTGGATAATCGTCCGGTACTGCGGTCGCTCCCCTCGTGGGAGCGTGGATTGAAATCTGCGCAATGAATAAAATATTTTGCCCCGTTGTACGTCGCTCCCCTCGTGGGAGCGTGGATTGAAATTACCGGGGTAGCGTAAATGGCGTGCAAGCCAATTGTCGCTCCCCTCGTGGGAGCGTGGATTGAAATATGTCAATACAGCGTGTGCTGCGAAGAGCTTTCCGTCGCTCCCCTCGTGGGAGCGTGGATTGAAATCGGTTTCCGGCTGTACCTTAGTTGCAGCATCGGCGTCGCTCCCCTCGTGGGAGCGTGGATTGAAATGATGCTATCACCGAAGAGGTTTCCGGAGCCGGTGGTCGCTCCCCTCGTGGGAGCGTGGATTGAAATATGTATGAGCCGGTATTTATCAAGACACAGGCAAGTCGCTCCCCTCGTGGGAGCGTGGATTGAAATCCTGGAGTTAAAGAGCAGCTGTGCCTCATCTATGTCGCTCCCCTCGTGGGAGCGTGGATTGAAATAAAGTAAGCCTTGACTGGTTAGTAACTGGAAAAGGTCGCTCCCCTCGTGGGAGCGTGGATTGAAATTCCGGAAAATAAAGGTAAATCGTCCGGGTCAGGACGTCGCTCCCCTCGTGGGAGCGTGGATTGAAATATCAAATTCACATCAACGCATCTGTCCAACTGCGGTCGCTCCCCTCGTGGGAGCGTGGATTGAAATCGCGGGGTTCCAATAGAGGTCTAACTTGCTTACGCGTCGCTCCCCTCGTGGGAGCGTGGATTGAAATGCTTCCAAGATCTAAGTACTGTATGGATGAGGCTGTCGCTCCCCTCGTGGGAGCGTGGATTGAAATATCTGATGTTAGACTGCGGACTCCGGCGTCAGGAAGTCGCTCCCCTCGTGGGAGCGTGGATTGAAATATTTCTGTCTTCATCCGGACTGCCTCCAATCTGTTGTCGCTCCCCTCGCGGGAGCGCGGATTGAAATGCACGGACGATGGGGATAATCTGTTTTTTCAACATGGTCGCTCCCCTTGCGGGAGCGACCATTGAAATAGAAAAGACAATCGTATATCATGTACTATGTGATTACATAGAAGGAGGATATCTAATTGAGTAAGACGGTTAGGCAAAGTGATTGGGCAACGGAAACGCATATGGAAGCCCTATTTTGGAGAAACGGAATGACACCGGAAGAATACGAGATGGAAAACAGATATTTGAGTAAAAATTTTTATAAGCAAAAAGATGGAAACTATATGCCACTTTGGATGCAAGAAGAGAACATGAAAGCATAATTAGTTCTTTGGATTTTTTTATTTACAGACAAGAAATACTTTATATTGAAATCAAAACAGATTGTAATAATTTCTTATACTATTCTATTTTATGTCTGATATTGTACAACATGTTGATAATTACAATATCTTTTAAAGTCAGTTTTAAGAAAATCTATTTATATTTCCTACGTAACAATTTGAATTTTTAATGTTATGTCGCATGGCTTTGTGTAAATTTGTGTATTTCGCTATTGATTTTGTGTAAGATTGTGTATAATATAAAAGGAGAAAAGAATGCATCCACGAAAGAAAACAATTAAAGAATTGGAAAAGAACGGTTTTATTTTTAAAAGACATGGAGCAAGTCATGATTTGTATTTTCAACCGAATACCAAGCAGACAATTCCTGTAAAACGTCATGATTTTAATGAAGATGATATGCGCTATATCTTCAAAGAAGCAAATATAGAAGGAGGCAAATGACATGCAATACACATATACCGCAGTTATTACTGAAAAAGATGGCACTTTCTATGCAAAGGTTCCGGATGTGGACGGGTGTATTACTACAGCATCGACTTTGGCAGAGGCGATTGCCCTTATTACAGATGCATTGAATCTTTGTCTTGTTGGTCTGGAAGATGAGGAAATTACTCCGAATGAGCCTACACCGCAGTCAGAGATTCCTCATTTACCGACAGATATTCTTACGATCATTCAGGCAGACACTATAAAATATCGTAGCATGACTGACACCAAGGCAGTTCGCAAAAATGTCTCGCTTCCGGCATGGATGTCCAAACTTGCCGATAAGCGAGGAATCAATTGCTCCAAAGTATTGCAGGAAGCACTTACCGCTAAACTTTTATAACTATAGAAAATCAGTATTTTTACCAAGGAGGTCCTCCCCATGTCCCACCCCATCCAATCCGAAGCCCATCTCACGACCTTCGAAGCCATCAGCATGATCGTCGGCAACAGCATCGGCACGGGCATCATTGCCGTTCCGTATCTTGCCACGAAGAACAGTATGCTGGATGTCGTGTGGATGGTATTGATTGCATATTGTGTGAACGTGATTCTGCACCTGATCATTGCCGAGTTGTCCTATAACAACGGTGGCGTCCAGCTGGTAAAAAGTTTCGAAGGAGAGCTGTTCCACGGCACAATGAAACAGATCTTCAGCTGGGGCGTATTTATTGTCTACGGGCTGGCCATCATGATTGGTGTCAGCGGTAATATCAACGGTGGCGCCCAGATATTTGTGAACTGGTTCGGGATGCCCTTCGTGGCGGCGCAGATTTTGTACTATGTGATCGCCGGAGTCGTGGTGTTTATCGGCATGAAAGCAGTAGGAATCGCGCAGAAATACGCAGTCATCGTCCTGATGGGAATCGTTGCGGTGATGACGGTGGGGACTTTTCTGCATCCGCTGAATACATTGCAACGGGCAGAGTTCCACTGGAACAACCTGTTGGCGCTGTACAGCATGGTGGTATTTGCCACTTCGGCCAATCAGGCGGTGATTCAGGTGGTGAAAGGTCTGGATGGCAACGCGAAACAGATCCGCCGCTCCATTTTCATCGGTTTTGGACTTTCCTCAGTGTTTGTCCTGATCGTAACGGGCACGGTTCTCCTGGGAACCAAGGGAGCGCTGGAAAAAGAACTGGCATACATGCAGTTGGGAGAGAGTATCGGTACCTGGGCGATGATCCTGGCAGGCGTATTTTCCCTGTTTGCTTTACTTACCACGTTCTGGAGCAATACTCTCGCCCTCCGCGATGTGGTTCATGAGCAGATCGGCAGCGGCAACCGCATCAGCTGGCTGATCGCCACAGTTCCCTGCATTCTGTTTGCCGTGTTTGGCGTGAACAGCTTTATCGTTCTGACCCGGATCATGAGCGGTGTAGTGGTACTGGTGAGCATCATGCTGGTGCTGACATACGGTAAATCCAGAAAAAATGCGGGCAGCAGTCCTATCTGCGGTGTGATCGGCACGGTGCCTTTTCAGGTGCTGATGGTGATTTCAACAGTACTTTCTGCAATAGGAGCATTGATCCCGTTGAGTTAATCCCCAAAAAGAAAAGAGATTCTTATGTATACTTCCAAAAACTTTCAGATTCGGGACGAAGAGACTTTTTCTCTTTGCATCCCGACGGACAGAGATTATAAAATATTGCAGCTGACGGATCTGCACCTTGGTTTCGGCATGTTTTCCGGGAAAAAGGACAGACTGGCGCTGGCAGCGGTGACGGAGCTGATTCGCCGGACGGGACCGGATCTGATCGTCCTGACCGGAGATTCTGTTTTCCCGTTTTTCCCGAAAAGCGGTACCATGAACAACCGAAAGCAGGCAGAAAAACTGCTGGCATTTCTGGATGGTTTTCAGATTCCCTATACTCTGGTCTTTGGTAACCATGACTGTGAAATGGGCTCCACCTGCAATAAGGAACAGCTGGCGGAGATTTTTGCCACGGGAAAATATGCGGTTTTTACCAAAGGAAGATATGAGCACAGTCCTCAGAATCCCATTACCGGCGTAGGGAATTTTGTAGTAGACCTCACAGATGATCAGGGAAAACTGTTACTTCCGCTGATTCTGCTGGATTCCAACATGTATGGTGACGGCTGGTTTTTCAGTGGTTTCGACCGGATCCATGAGGATCAGACGGACTGGTGCATGGAAAAACTGAACGAGAGAAAAGTGCCTGCCATGGCATTTTTCCACATGCCGCCCGCAGAATTTAAGGAAGCTTATGAGAAAATGAAATTGGGCGATCACAGCGTGATTTATGAACACGGCAGTATCGGAGAAAAGGACGAGTACTTCGGAATATCGAATCAACCGCCACATTTTTTCGAAAAAGCGGTGGATAACGGCTGGCTGAAATGGATCTTCTGTGGACACGATCACCTGAATACATTATCCCTGATATATCAGGGCATCCGCATGACCTACGGAATGTCCATTGATTATCTGGGATATTCCGGCATTGCGAAGCAATATATCCAGCGTGGAGCTACGCTGATCACGAGGAAGACAGACGGGAACATAGATATCACTATGGTACCGTTGACAACGGTTATTTCGACACGAGTAAGGGGAGCCTGATGAAAGGCTCCCCTTAATGGTTCAAAGCGGAAATTAGTAATTGATACCGCTGATGCCGAGTACTCCGTTCTGGACATTGAAGGTGATGTTGGGGCCGTCACCGGTGCTGTAGAGGGTGAAGCCTGCCATGCTGGGGCTTAATTCGGACAGATCAGCATTAGCCATAGAGTCTTTCAATTCAGGGGTGAAGATTTTGTCTGCACCTAAGGCAATCAGGTCTTCCCTGGTTTCGATCACACTGCCATCGCCCAGAGCAACATAGACCGGATAATTGACCAGATCAGCGAGTGCATCCAGGTCTTCAGCGGCTACGGCATCCTGGATCTTTTTAGCGAAAGCGGCAGCATCCTCTGTGGAAACTGCAAAGTTATCCTCGTAAGAAGTACCGTTGGTCGCATCAGCAGAAGCTTCTGTAGTTGTCTCAGCACTAGCTTCAGCAGCAGAACTTTCAGCAGTAGAAGCCTCCGCACCGATTTCGGAAGTCACCGTACTTTCCGCCGAAGCTGCTCCATTTCCCTGACTGCCACAGGCAGCAAAAGACAATACCATCACAGTAGTTAAAAGTGTACAGATCATTTTGTTTTTCATAAGTAAAACTCCTCTCTTAAATAAAACCATATCTTACAGGTCTCTGATGGTTAGACTATGCATCTGCTGCAAAAGTTTCAAAAAATATCAAAAAAATATCAAAAACATCCACCCAAAAGAAAAACCTTCTGTTAAAATGTAAAAATAAGACAGATGAAAACAATAGAATAGGAAACTACCATGGAACCATATTACTACCAGAAAATGAACAAGCCCCAGCAGGCCGCCTATCACGCCATGCATCAGGGAGTGCTGGCGCTGGCAGACGAGATCCAGTTGCCGCGGATCCCGGCGGAAGAATTGTATGACGTATTTTTCCGACTGCGGCTGGATCATCCGGAGATCTTCTGGGTGGTGAGTTATCGGTATAGATATTATCAGGACTCCCCCAATATCATCTTCGTGCCGGAGTATCTGTTTGAGAAAAATAAGATCAGAGAACATCAGAAAGCCATGCAGTCCCGGGTGGAAAAGCTGGCAAGACCTGCCGCAAAGTTCACAGAGTGGGAAAAAGAGAAGTACATTCACGACTTTATCTGCGAAAATATCACCTACGATAAGTTGAAAAAGCCCTATTCCCATGAGATTATCGGACCGCTGGGACAGGGTGTGGGTGTCTGCGAGGGCATTGCCAAATCGGTGAAGGTGCTTTGTGATGCGCTGGGTGTATGGTGTGTAATCGCTATCTGCGGCAACAATCCGGAGAAAGGGATCAAGTACCGTCACACCTGGAATATTGTGCGGATCGGCGGGCAGTATTACCATCTGGATGCCACATTTGACAATACATTGGGAAAACATCAGGGCAATGCGGAAGCACCCGGAGAGATCCGCTACGACTATTTCAATCTGGGAGATAAAGCAGTGTTCCGGGATCATGAACCGTTGATCGCCCCGGCACCCGGCTGTCCGGACAACGATCATTTTTATTACAAGGAGAAAAAACTTTCCTTTACGAAAACGGAAGAAGTATATAAAAGAGCACAGCAGATGGCGAAAAAAGGCCGGGCCATGACGTTCCAGTGGCGGGGAGGCTATCTGACCAGAGAAGTCTTGCAGGAACTGTTGGAACTGATCCGCAAGGCAGGCGAGGAGCGGCAGAAGACCGCCCGGATCAGCTTCAACTGGCCACAGGCGGTCATTCATTTCAGCTATGTGGAAAATGCAGGCATCCCGGAGCCGGAGGTCGTCATGGAAGACGCCAACGAAGGAGAACAGTTCGACACTGGGGAATAAAGGTATGGGATGATGTCAGGATCAAGAATTCTCCGACTGCAATGCGCACTCCCGGAATAACGCATTGACGGCCAGCTTATAGTCGCTGGCATCTGTGGCTTTGCGGATCTTTTTTACGTATTTGTCCGGAGATTCGAAGCTGTGGCTTAAGAAAGTCCAGAGATCCTTCATCTTATAGAGCGTATTGGTATCGCCGGACATGATCTCCTGATAACCGGTCAGGAGGGAAGTGTGGAATTCCTTCAGGACAGCCAGCCGCTCTTCACAAGACAGCAGCGCAACACTCTCCGTGGAGGCAGCCTTCAATTCCTGCAATAATCCCGGATTCTGCAAAATTCCCCGGCCGATCATGACCGTATCGATACTGGGAAGCTTCGTAAGAATCTGCGTTAGCGACTCCGGAGAGGTAATATCCCCGTTATAGCACAGCGGACATTGCAGGGCTTCCACCGCCTCTGCGAAAGCCTCCAGATGGGGTGTCCCCTTGTAACCTTCCTTTTGCAGTCTGGGGTGAATGATCAGTTCCTTGATGGGGAATTTTTGATATATTTTAAGCAGTGGAGCCCATTCATCCATGTAGTCCATGCCGATGCGGGTCTTGATGGAGATTTCCAGTGGACATTTTTCGAAGATCTCGTCCAGAAAATTCTCCAGTTCCCGGGGCGTGCCTAAGAAGCCGGCACCACGGTTTCTTGCCACCACCGTCCCGGAAGGACAGCCCAGATTCAGATTGACCTCGTGGTAGCCATATCCGGCCAGCTGCTCTGCCAGCGACAGAAATTCCTCCGCCTTATTGGTCAGGATCTGCGGTACAGTGTACATGCCCACATTATGTTCTGGAAGCACATCGTTGCGTTCTCTGCTGTTCATGTGCCGATTGGAGATAAAAGGGGTAAAATATTTGTCCATGCCGCCGTAACAGCGGTTCCAGTTAGTGCGGAAATTATAAGTGGTCAGTCCCTCCATGGGGGCAAGATAATATTTCATAAAAAATGTATGCCTTTCCGTAACCTGCAAGCGTTCCACTGCATTTTCGGCGTATGCTTTCGCAGATTGTACTTTGTATCGGGTGTTTTGCCAAATCCCTTATTCAGAGATATTCTCAATAACGGGATTGCCCTTTACATGATTATAAACAGTTACTATTATAATAGAGATAGTAAAAATTGCAAAGAAAACCGCAAAGATCCAAAAAGAAAGCGGCTGGAAGAAGGAATAAAGATCATGACTGAAAAAACAGAAAATAATACCATAAACCTAACCACCAACGAACGCACCCAGCAGGAGATCACCATCTCCGGCAACCCCGGGAAACCGGTCGGGGAGGATGGGGAGAAGATGCTGCGTCGCATGAACGAAAGCCACTACGCAGTGACCGGCTGGGCGCTGGAACACTGGAAGATCCGGGAAAATGACCGGATTCTGGACATCGGCTGCGGTGGAGGAGCAACTCTGAAACGCATGAGTGAAGAGGTGCGTGACGGACATCTGATCGGAGTGGATTATTCCGCCACTTCACTGGAGCTTTCCGGGAAAACCAATGCAGAAGCACTGCAGCAGGGAAAAATGGATCTCGTGGAAGCCTCAGTGGAAAAACTGCCCTTTGCGGACAATGCTTTTGACAAGATCATTACGGTGGAAAGCTTTTATTTCTGGCCGGATCCCGCGGAGAATCTGAAAGAAGTCTACCGGGTATTGAAGGAGCAGGGAACCTTTTTACTGGTGGCCGACATTTACCAGAAGGAGGATCTGCCGGAACAGGTGCGGGAAAACATTCAAAGATTCCATCTGTTTAATCCCACACCGGAAGAATTCCGGGAACTGCTGGAAAATGCAGGATTTGAAGAGGTACGGATTCACTTAAAAGACGGCGAGGACTGGATCTGCGCGGAAGGGCACAAATAAGCAGTAGAACCTTTCGGAAAAACGCAAAAACCGGGTGGAAGTCCGAAACGGAACACGCTAGAATCAGAAACATAGAAAATGTGAAAGTATCCATGAAAATATTCAAAGGAGAAAACAATAACCATGTATAATCAGAATTATAAAGTAGAACTTCCCCAGTTCCCGGGCCGGGAGGTGTCCATAGCAGAATACGGCGCGAAGAGCGGCGATTTGCAGATCGAGACCGGCAGACACAATGCGGAGGCCATTAACCGCGCGATCTGCGAAGTGTCGGAGCAGGGGGGCGGTACGGTAAGAGTTCCCGCAGGCATCTGGGCGGTGGCTCCGCTCCGGCTGTTAAGCGGTGTCAATCTTCATCTGGACAGTCAGGCTATGTTAAAATTCATCAAGTCCAAAGAGGACTATCCGCTGCGGATCACCAGCTATGAAGGTCAGGACTGCATTCGCACCGTATCTCCCGTTACCGCGGAAAATGCAGAAAACATCGCCATTACCGGAGAAGGCATCATTGACGGCAGCGGTGATAAATGGCGTCCGATCAAGAAGTTTAAGATGACGGAAAAGCAGTGGGATGCGTTGTTTACCATCAGTCCTTATGTGTTAGAGACGAAAGAAACAGCGATCTGGATGCCCACAGAGTCGATTTTAAAAGGAAATCACCACAACATTCAGGGAAGCACCGAGGAAGCACTGGCCGCCGCGGCACCCTATTACGATTTTTACCGCCCGGTGATGATCAGTCTGCGCCATTGCAAAAATGTGCTTCTGCAAGGCGTAACGTTCATGAACTCTCCGGCATGGAATATCCACCCCTATTTCTGCGAGAACCTTACGGTGGAGCATATACAGGTCCGCAATCCTTATTATGCCCAGAACGGTGACGGCATTGATGTGGAGTCCTGCACTAATGTGCATATTCATCACAGTGTTTTTGAGACCGGAGATGATGCCATCTGCATGAAGTCCGGCAAAAATGCCATTGCCCGCAAGATTCAGGGGCCCTGCAGCAATGTTTACATCCATGACTGTCTGGTGAACGAAGGCCATGGCGGCTTCGTCATCGGCAGTGAGATGTCCCGCGGAGTAAAGGATATTCTGGTGGAGAACTGTACTTTCGTGGGAACCGATGTGGGTGTCCGCATGAAGAGTGCGCTGGGCCGCGGCGGCGTGGTGGAAAATATCACTCTCCGCAATATCCATATGAGCGAGATCAAGGGCGAGGCAGTGATCCTGACCATGTCCTATGTGCTCAATTCCCTGAACCGGGAAGAGACCATTGCCATGGAAAATGAGGACGACATCCCGTATTTCAGAAATCTGCAGATGGAGAATATTGAAGTCACCGGCTGCAGACAGTTCACAAAGATCGAGCCTTTACAGGGCAGGCCGGAGACAATTCAAAATGTAGTCATTAACGGACAGAAGCTGGCATAAGTGCCAGGACTGGAACACAGATTTCCGGTGCCGGAGAAGAAAATTTTGAAACACAGTATCAGGAGGTAATGATTATGCCATGTACAACCATATTAGTAGGAAAAAAGGCATCTTATGACGGTTCCACCATGATCGCCCGGAATGACGATTCTCCTTCGGGGCAGTTCACACCGAAGAAATTCGTTGTGGTGCATCCGGAAGAACAGCCGAAAAAATACAAATCCGTGCTTTCCCATGTGGAGATCGATCTGCCGGAGGATCCCATGCGTTATACCGCAGTTCCCAATGCACTGGACGGAGAGGGTATCTGGGCGGCGCACGGTATCAATGCGGCAGGTGTGGGCATGACGGCCACAGAGACCATCACTTCCAATGCCAGAGTTCTGGGAGCGGATCCACTGGTGGAATATGTTCCGGCGAAGGATGGTATGGAAGAGATCTCCGGCGGCATCGGCGAGGAGGACATTGTGTCTCTGGTGCTTCCTTACATTCACAGTGCCAGAGAGGGTGTCACACGTCTGGGAAGCCTGTTGGAGAAATACGGTACCTACGAGATGAACGGTATTGCTTTTTCCGATAAAAACGAGATCTGGTGGCTGGAGACCATCGGCGGCCATCACTGGATCGCCCGGAGAGTGCCGGACGACGCTTATGTGGTGATGCCGAACCAGTTCGGAATCGATGCCTTTGATCTGGAAGATGCGCTGACGGAGCAAAAGGAGCATATGTGTTCCGCGGATCTGAAAGAATTTATTGAAAAGAACCACCTGGATCTGTCACAGGACGGCAATTTTTCCGCCAGAGATGCCTTTGGAAGCCATGACGATTCCGACCATGTATACAATACCGCAAGAGCCTGGTATATGCTGCGGACCCTGAATCCCCGTACAAAGGTCTGGGATGGCCCGAATGCAGAGTACACACCGTTTTCCGATGATCTGCCCTGGTGCATGGTGCCGGAGAAGAAGATCACGGTGGAAGATGTAAAATATGTGCTTTCTTCCCATTATCAGGGAACGCCCTATGATCCTTATGCTTCGTATGGGGATAAAACTATGTGTGGAGCATATCGTTCCATTGGTATTAACCGTAATGATGTTATGACTTTGATTCAGATGCGCCCGGAGGGCGAGCCAATCCAGTGGCTGGCGTTTGCATCCAATGCATTTAATGTGCTGGCTCCGTTCTACACGGACATGGATACGACACCCGGCTACCTGTCCGGAACCAACGGAAAAGTCTCCACCGAGAACTTCTACTGGATGAGCCGTATGATCGCAGCCATGGCCGATGCTTCTTATAGCAAATCCGTGTTCCATATCGAACGTTATCAGGAAAAGGTGGCAGCGAAAAGCCACGAGATCCTGAACCGTTACGATACATTGCTGGAGCAGGAGACTGACGAGGAAACTCGTAAAAAATTACAGGAAGAGGCCAACGAAAAGATTGCTGGGATGCTTCAGTGCGCGGCAGCCGATACTTTGGACAAGGTCCTGTATGAACTCAGTGGGCAGATGAAAAACGCCTATGCCAGATCGGATGCGTAAACAGTTCTATAAGTTAAAATCATATGATTTGAAATTGAAATAAAGAAAATAAAGAAAAGCAAAAAATGAAGTCTATGGAAAAAACAGCAGATTCTCCCAAAAGAGTCTGCTATTTTCATGTTTATGTCTTCGCGTTTATGAAAATATCTCATTGACAAATTGAAATTGGCCCCATATAATTACCAAAGATAATTATCAAAGGTAACTATAAAGACAAAATATGGGATAAAAAAGATATCCGAGAGGAAAAAAATGACGATTCAGACGATAAAACGAATGTTGGATGCCTGTTATCAGGCAAAAAGAATCCGGGAGATGCTTCCGGCGCTGCCCTCAGGCGTGACACCCTCTTATATTCATTTTCTGGATGTGATCCAGATTCTGGAGCGACAGGGTATCACTGTGAAGATTTCAGATATCAGCGACTATCTGAATATCCCCCGTCCCGGTGTGACCCGGACTGTGAAGGAAATGGAAAAAAAGGGATATCTGCGGAAAACGAATGCAACGGAGGACGGTAGGATCACCTATATTTCCTTGACCGAAGAGGGACGAAAGTTGTCGGAAAAATATAACGAGAATTATTTTTCCGGTCTGGCACCGTATCTGGAGAGCATTTCCGAAGCAGATGCGGAAGCTATGATACACGCCATAGAGACTTTTTATCAGGTGATGTGCGAGAGGAGAGAGAAGTTTGAAAAATAAAGAAAATGACATGATGGATTTTACACAAGGAAGCATTTTGAAAAAGTTGCTTCGCTTCATGGTTCCCATTTTGGGAGCACTGATCTTACAGGCGGCCTACGGTGCGGTAGACCTGCTGGTAGTGGGACGGTTCGGCTCCACCTCGGGATTGTCCGGAGTCTCTACCGGTAGTCAAGTGCTGAATCTGGTAACTTTCGTGGTGACTCAGCTGGCAATGGGTATTACTGTGCTGATCGCACGGTATCTGGGAGAGAAGAAGGAGGAGCAGATCGGCAGTATCATCGGCGGCGGAACCGTTGTATTTGCAGTGATTTCACTGGTGCTGTTTGTAATTATGGTGGGCTTTGCCCGTCCTATTGCGGTTCTCATGCAGGCGCCGGAAGAGGCGGTAGAGCTGACCGCAGCTTACATCCGGACCTGTGGTGCCGGAATCTTTTTTATCGTGGCATATAATGTATTGTCCGCGATCTTTCGAGGACTTGGTGACAGCAATTCACCGCTGCTGTTTGTCTTCGTGGCATGCATTGTCAATGTCGTGGGTGATCTGGTGCTGGTGGCAGGACTGGGCATGGATGCCATGGGAGCAGCGCTGGCTACTGTTTTTGCACAGGCATTGAGCGTAGTGTTTGCAATTGTACGCCTTGTGAAAAAGGGACTGCCCTTTACCATTACCGGATACGATTTCCGTTGGAATCCCCAGTGCGGTAAATTCCTGCAGATTGGTCTGCCGTTAGCTTTGCAGGAGTGTCTGACGCAAGGCTCTTTCCTGGCACTGTGTGCCTTTGTCAACCGCCTGGGACTTGAAGCTTCCTCCGGCTACGGCGTGGCATGCAAAATCGTTAACTTTGCCATGCTGATCCCCAGTGCACTGATGCAGTCCACTTCTTCTTTCGTGTCACAGAATGTAGGTGCCGGAGAACAGAAGCGGGCGAAGAAGACCATGTTCACCGGTATCGGCATCGGACTTTTGGTGGGATGCTTTGCCTTTTCACTGGTGTTCTTCCGGGGGGATCTGCTGGCAGGTATCTTCTCCGCGGATGCGGCAGTGGTGCAGAGAGGATATGAGTATCTGAAAGGTTTCGCACCGGAAACACTATTGACTGCTGTGCTGTTCAGCATGATGGGATATTTTAACGGTAATGGCAAGACCGTGTGGGTCATGCTTCAGGGACTGATCCAGACACTTCTCGTCCGACTTCCTTTCGCTTACTATATGAGTATCCAACCGGACGCATGTCTCACCAATATCGGCCTCGCAGCCCCCATCTCTACTGCAGTGGGCATTGTTCTGAATGTGGCTTTTTTTCTCTATTTGGAACATGCTGCCAAGCGTAGTTGATGGAGAGTTACGCGGGGAGTTCTGTTTGTATTAAAAACGCTATTTTTTCTAAAAAAAATACAAAAACAGGAGATTTTGCCATGCAAAAAGCTGTTATTTTCGCTGAGCGTGCAAAATGAAGAAATTCCGTACAAAAATTCCGGATTTGGGAATTTTTTTGTACGGAATTCATTGTTTTTAGAGTTTTTACACCAAACTAACTTGAGAGTTAGTGAAATACATTGGCAAAATCCACGAACTCC
>NZ_QUIU01000016.1:56882-85079 GCF_003480225.1 Clostridium sp. AM34-9AC | reverse complement strand
TTCGTGGATTTTGCCAATGTATTTCACTAACTCTCAATTTATTTCTCTTCCACCGGAATCTGCTTCAGATTCTCCACGGGTTCCAGGATCTCATTACTGCGGATGTCGATGATGGGGCCGCCGGTTCCTTCAATGTACTCTCTGGTAATGGTAACCCTTCCGATGTTATCATCCTTCGGGATCTCATACATGATATCCAGCATGAAGTCCTCGATGATGGAGCGCAGGGCTCTGGCACCGGTATCGCGCTTCATTGCCTTCTCGGCAATGGCATCCAGGGCATCGTCTGTGAACTCCAGTTTTACCTCATCCAGCTCCAACAGCTTCTGGTACTGCTTAAGAATCGCATTCTTCGGCTCTTTCAGGATCTTCACCAGCATATCCTTTGACAATCCCTGTAAAGTACAAATGATCGGCAGACGACCGATAAATTCCGGAATCATACCAAACTTGCGGATATCCTCCACAGTCACCTTGGATAAAATATCGGTATCTTTATCGTATTTATCCTTCAGTTCCGAGTTGAAACCGATGGATGCGGTCTTGGTCAGGCGCTCCTTGATGATCTCGTCCAGATCCGGGAACGCACCACCGCAAATAAACAGAATGTTACGGGTGTTCACCGTTGCCAAAGGTACCATGGCATTTTTGCTGTTGGCACCTACCGGCACCTCCACTTCCGCACCTTCCAGAAGCTTCAACATACCCTGCTGTACACTCTCTCCGCTGACATCCCGGGAGTTGGTGTTTTTCTTCTTGGCGATCTTGTCGATCTCATCGATGAAGATGATACCTTTTTCCGCCTTTTCTACGTCATTGCCCGCCGCTGCCAGCAATTTGGATACCACGCTCTCAATATCATCACCGATATAACCGGCCTCAGTCAGAGAGGTGGCATCAGCAATAGCCAGAGGCACATCCAGAAGTTTTGCCAGTGTCTTTACCAGATAGGTCTTACCGGAACCGGTGGGGCCGATCATGAGGATGTTGGACTTTTCGATCTCAATCTCATCCATAGTGTCAGTGGCCACTCTCTTGTAATGGTTGTATACTGCTACGGAGATGACCTTCTTGGCTTTTTCCTGTCCTACCACGTATTCATCCAGACTGGCCTTGATCTTATGAGGTGCCGGAATGTCCTTGATATTGAATACCGGTTTGGGACCTTCCGCCTTCTTTTTCTTCTTGAGTTTCTGCTTGTTGGGAATACCGCCGTCTCCCTGAAGATCCGCCAGATTCACAAAACTGATGTTGGGGAATCCGTTCTGTCCGTTAAACTGGTTGAAATCATTGGGATTGTTCAACATTCCCTGATAATCGAACTGGCTCACAGTCTCCATGGTCTTGTGCATGCAATCATCGCAGATGCAGATATGGTTGGGCAGCTTGAACATTCTGCCGGCTTTGCTCTCCGGTCTGCGGCAGATAAAGCAGACATCTTCGTATTCGCTGCTGTCCTTTTTGTCCTCTGACTTTTTTTCGGTGGAATTTTCTTTTGCAGTATCCGCCACCTGTGTGTTTCCATTATTTTTTTCGTTATCCTGAGTTTCACTCACATTGGTCTCTGTTTTTTCCTCCTCAGGGATCACTTCTCTATAATCATCATTATAATTATCTGTCATGTTATTCTCCTCTTTGTTTCCTACCACTATTCCGCAGTGTATCTCGGTAACACTTCGTGTTCCCTCGATATCCGGGCTTCGTCCTATCATCCCCGGCTCCAAAGCATCTTCGCAGTGTATCTCGGCAACACTTCGTGTTCCCTCGATATCCGGGCTTCGCCCTATCATCCCCGGCTCCAAAGCATCTTCGCAGTGTATCTCGGCAACACTTCGTGTTCCCTCGATATCCGGGCTTCGCCCTATCATCCCCGGCTCCAAAGCATCTTCGCAGTGTATCTCGGCAACACTTCGTGTTCCCTCGATATCCGGGCTTCGCCCTATCATCCCCGGCCATTACGCAATAATGCCTGCAAGCAGTTATATTGCATAATACCCGTGTCTGACACTTCTCATTGCCTACGCTTATTATACTCAATGAAGTAGCGGGGCACAAGTTAAGTTTTTCTAAACCATTTATAACTATTCATATTTTGGTAAATATTACAAGACCCGGGCAAAACCATATGTCTCGCCCGGGTCTCTTTCTATTTCCTTTTATTTACCTGTTATTTCTTTATTTCTGGCTTGCAGGTCTGCTGCCCAGTGTCAGATTCAGCTCGATGGATACATATTCACCGTTCTGAGGTCTCTGTACCGTTACGGTTACGGAATCACCGACCGCATAATACTGTAACGTTTTCTGCAGATCAGAGTAAGAAGAGATACTGCTGCCGTCAAATTTGGTAATGATATCACCTTTCATGATACCGGCATTGGCTGCTGCGCTGCCTTCCTCTACAGATACTACATAGATACCTTCCGGCATGTTGTACATCTGGGAGATCTGGGAAGTTACTTCCTGCAGGGAGATGCCGATGTAACCGACTTCATCCTCAGCTACCTTGGTTCTGGTCTGACGCTCCATCAGATCTGCAATGATAGGACTTGCCGAAGTAATCGGGATAGCATATCCCATACCTTCTACGGCAGTACCACCGATCTTGTTGGAGTTGATACCGATAACCTCACCATTCATGTTCAGCAGTGCACCGCCGGAGTTACCGGGGTTGATGGCTGCGTTGGTCTGGATGAAAGTACCGGTAGAGCCGTTCTCCAGACCGGTAGAGCCGTTCTCCAGAGTGATCTCACGATTCAGGGCACTTACAATACCGTTGGTAACAGACTGACCATAGCCAAGGGCATTACCGATAGCGATGACCGGCTCACCAAGCTTCAGATCATCACTGCTGCCAAGTGTTGCTACTGTAATAGCATTCTTGGTATCATCACTCAGATCATTTAAAGATACTGCGATCACTGCCAGATCCATGTCGGAATCCAGTCCTTTGACCTGTGCCTGTGCTTCACTGCCATCGATAAAAGTAACGGTCAGAGTATCTGCACTCTCTACTACATGATTATTGGATACGATCAGCAGTTCATCATCGGTCTTACCTACAATGATACCGGAACCACTGGCTGCTTCTTCCTGTGTGTACTGCTGTCCGAAGACATTGGCTGTCTCGGTAAAGTTATTTACGATGGATACCATGGCAGGCATTACTTTTTCTACCACATTGGATACATCGGACTCTACATAAGTAACATTGGTAGCCAGCTGTGCACTCTGGGTACTTTCTGTCGTTGCCTCAGAAGCGATCTCATCTACCACTGCGGTATCTGTGCTGGTCGTAAACATCCCGGTTCCCTGCTGTACTGCATAGAAACCGATTCCTGCGAACAGTCCGAAGAACAATCCCAGGCTGACACTTACCATTGCCTTCCGGAAGTAACCGCCATGTTTTTGGGTTTTCTTAGGCTCCGTATTGTTGCTGCCTGTGGTTCCGCCCATCTGATAAGTGGTGTAACCATTCGTGCTTCCTGCTGCACTCTGGGTAGTACTATGATTTTCATAGCCATAACTGTTTTCTGTTCTTGTCTCATTCAGATCTGCTCCACTGAATGTACCGGTTGTATTTTCATTGCCGGTTCCGTAACCGGAAAAATTATCATTCTCGTACATATTGCTTCCTCCTATCCTGTTGCAAGTGAGAAACTCTTTTTACCATTACCTGTTTCATTTCTTCCTCTCACCTTATGAACACAGTATATCCGTCAATTGTGTCCGAATTGTGATAACTTTCTGAAGCAATTATGAATCCTGAAAAAACAGAGAGTCTGTTCTGCCTGCAAGCAGTCTCTCTATGGGTAAGTTATTACACTCTACTCAACAGTAACGGATTTTGCCAGGTTTCTGGGTTTATCCACGTCACAGCCGCGTCCCACTGCCACATAGTAGGAGAACAACTGCAAAGGAATGATTGCCAGAGAATTGGTAAAGTACGGATTGGTCTCGGGGATGTATATTACATAATCCGACGCTTTCTCAATGGCCTTGTTGCCTTCAATGGTGACTGCCATAACAAAGGCTCCTCTTGCTTTTACTTCTACCATATTACTGATGGTCTTCTGGAACAGATCCGGCTGGGTTGCCAAAGCCACTACCAGCGTACCATCTTCGATCAGAGAAATCGTACCATGCTTCAGTTCTCCAGCTGCATAAGCCTCGGAATGAATATAGGAGATCTCCTTCAGTTTCAAGGATCCTTCCAGTGAAATCGCGTAATCAATACCGCGTCCGATGAAGAAGATATCTCTTGCTCCCACGTAACGGTTGGCAAAATGCTGGATCTTCTCCTTCTGTCCCAGAAGCAGTTCGATCTGATCCGGCAGGCATCTTAAATCTGTCAGCATACCGGCGAACTTCTCCTGATCAATAGTACCACGTACCCTGGCGAATTTCATAGCCAGCATGTAAAGTGCAGTTAGCTGTGCACTGTAAGCCTTGGTGGTAGCCACTGCGATCTCGGGACCTGCCCAGGTATACATAACACTGTCTGCCTCTCTGGCAATGGAGCTTCCCACCACATTGACAATGCCCAGTACCTTGAAGCCCCTTTCCCTGGACTCTCTCAGTGCTGCCAGAGTATCTGCCGTCTCACCGGACTGGCTGATGACAATGACCATATTACCCTTCTGAAGAATCGGATCACGATAACGGAATTCACTGGCCACATCCACTTCTACCGGGATTCTTGCCAGACCCTCGATCACATATTTTGCGGTAACTCCGGTATGATATGCGGAGCCGCAGGCCACAATATGGATCTTCGTGATCTCTTTGATCTCTTCATCACTCATGTTCAGCTCTTCGATCACAATATCATTATCCTTGATTCTCGGAGAGATGGTATCGTTGATGGTCTTCGGCTGCTCATAGATCTCTTTCAGCATGAAGTGCTCATATCCAGCCTTTTCTGCCGCATTGGCATCCCAGTCAATGGTCACCGGCTGCTTCTCGATCTCTTCCTCATCCACGGAGAAGAAACGCAGACTACCCTGCTGTAATTCCACAACTTCCTGATTGTCTACATAATATACGGTTCTGGTATATTTCAATATCGCAGGAACATCGGAAGCGATAAAGCTGCCGTTGTCGCTCTTTCCCACGATCAGCGGGCTGTCCTTGCGGGCTGCAAAAATCTTATCCGGCTGATCTGCAAACATGATTCCCAGCGCATAAGAGCCTTCCACACGATGAAGCACCTTCGTGATGGCTTCCAGAGGATTTCCCTTGTAATAATAGTCTAACAGATGTGCCAATACCTCGGTATCAGTCTCGGATACGAACTGATACCCCTTATCCTGCATCTTTTTCTTCAGGGGAATATAGTTCTCGATAATGCCGTTGTGTACCACGGCAATGGTTCCCGCATTGTTCATATGCGGATGGGAATTGATATCGCTGGGAGCTCCGTGAGTTGCCCAACGGGTATGTCCGATACCGGAGGTTCCTTTCATATTCTCTCCGCCGTGGGTCAGGTTCTCCAGAACCTTAAGTCTTCCCACTGCTTTTCTGGTGTTGATCTTCTCACCGTCAAAAATCGCCATACCTGCGGAATCATATCCACGGTATTCCAGCTTGGACAGACCGTCCAGAATGATCGGCGCTGCCTGTTCTGTTCCAATATAACCTACAATACCACACATAGTCATACATCCTTTCTGTTCTGTTTCCAGTATTCCTTGTTGGAAGTAAAAGCAAGTACCCATTTTTTCGGGAGCCTGCGATAGTTCTTTCCCAGTAAATAACCTGCATATTTACAGGCGCATTGCATATAAAAATGGGGCAATCCGGCAGACATATGGTTGCTGCGCAAATATACCGTCACATCTTTCACCATTCGTTTTCCCTCGGACTCCGAAGGATATGCTGCAAAAATCTCGGGATGCTCTGCCTGCGATACTCCCAGGTCAAAGTTTCTGTGGAACTGCTGCCCGTTGGTATAATTATGAGAATGTACCACCTGCGCATCCGCCGCATAAGCCACAGAGTATCCTGCTTCCACCGCCTTTGCCGCATAGATCATATCTTCATTAAATATCGTATGTCTGACGAACCCGCCCAGTTCCTCATAGATCTCCCGGCGATAGGCCGCACAGACATTGGAGCAGAAAAAGGTCTTGATCCCCAGGCTGTCCAGGTCTGCTGCCGATTTGATCCGGGACTTTGCCGGATAGTTAAATTCTCTGGTATAGCTCTCCACCGGTGTCGAATCCTCTCTGGGCAGCTGTCTCGCATAGGCCACCGCCACTTCCCCCTGCAGGGGTTCCACCAGTTTTTCGATCAGCCTGTCATCTTTCGGCATGGCATCCTGTGTCATCATCACGAAGACATCCGCAGAAGACTTTTTTACTCCCATCCGTCTCGTACCGCCATGATCGAACTCTCTTTTGGATACATGGTATACCTTGATATTCTGATAGGTTTCCAGAAATCTGATTCCGTAGATCAGCTGATCAAAATATTTTTCTTCCGTATTCAGAAGAATCACCTGATGTACCGGTACGCTCTGACTGCCCAGTTTATCCAATAATGTAAATAATTCTTTTCCCGGCTTATACAGGGGAATGATCACATCTATCTCCATGTCAGAGCGCTCCTCACTTTTCCAATCTCTGGTTCATTATACTTTAACTCTTATTGCGGCACAAGCCTTTTCCTACTGTCCAAGAGGATTATAACCTTCTGGGTAATGCACAAGGGAGCCCCGGCAGATTCCGGAAGACTCCCTTGTATTCCTGTTGCTTTACTCTATACACTGTTTCTTACTTATTCATATAAGGTGATGTGTCAGATTCAATCTTATTGCTGTATTCCTTCACGTTGCTGGTTACGGAATAGTTGGCATCATCAAACAGGAACTGATGCAGCCATACTACATTGCTTTCGAGATTTACCGGAATAACACAGCTTCCCTTTGCACCGATATTGCCGGTGTCACGCATGGTCTCTTCGGGGAAACCTCCTTCGTCCACTATGCGATAATTTGAAATATTGCTCAGCAGATCCAGGATGTCCTTGGAATCCAGACTGGTGTAAATGTCGTCGATGGCACTGTTGAATACCTTGGACAATGTTGCATAATCTGCTTTCTTTGCCTGATCTTCGATTGCCTGAATGACTTCACGCTGACGGGCAGCACGCTTAAAGTCGTTACCAGCGGTATAACGGATACGGCAGTAAGCAGTAGCCTGCAGACCATTCAACAGCTGCATACCGGTCTCAGTTACCGGTGTATAATCGCATTTCAAAACTTCTGCAATACCGATCTGATAGTTGTTGATATGCTTGATCTCCTCAGAGTCCACATCAATATAGATACCGCCCAGACCGTCGATCACTTCGCTCAGTCCTTTATAGCCTACGGTCACAAAGTTCGTAATATCCATATCCAGATTCATGTTCAGCATCTTAACCGCCTGCTCTGCTCCGCCATAGGAATAAGCGGCATTGCATTTCTGGTAGGAATCCGTACCGATATTCAGGTACGTATCACGATATACGCTGACCAGTTTGATATCACCGGTATCCATGTTGATGCTGGCGATCATGATACTATCGCTTCGGCTGCCCTTGTACAACAGGCTTTCCTTGGTGGCATCCACACCGAACAGGGCAATGTTCATATAGCCCTTCATAGTTTCATCCTGCTGCACCTCTTCGGGAATCTGAAGTTCTTCTGTCTCCAGAACGGTTACCTTGGGGCCCTCATTGCTGGTATGAGTCATTACCAGATACAATACTGCTACCATGAACAGGATCACTACGATCTCTACGCCAAAGATGATAACCTTTCTTCTCTTCTTGGCTGCACGCTGTTTGGCAGACATTCTCTTCTGTCCGTTCGCAGCTCCGGTTCTCTGTCCACTGCCGGCAGGTCTCTGACCGCTTCCGGCGGGTCTCTGTCCTGTAGGTCTCTGTGCGCTTCCGGAAGGTTTTCTTCCGCTTCCGGCAGGTCTCTGACCATTGCCGCCATTGTTGTTAGAATTTG
Organism: Clostridium sp. AM34-9AC; assembly: GCF_003480225.1. Lineage (NCBI taxonomy): Bacteria > Bacillati > Bacillota > Clostridia > Eubacteriales > Clostridiaceae > Clostridium > Clostridium sp. AM34-9AC. The sequence continues at coordinate 77,083 of NZ_QUIU01000016.1, read as the reverse complement.
TTGCCATCTTGTCTTCTCCTTGTACTAATAAGCATTTTTATTAATAAATCCTGTAAAGAACGTCATAAGAATGATCTTGATATCAAATCCAATGGTCCAGTTCTCAATATAGTAAATATCATATTCGATTCTCTTCTTGATGGAGGAATCACCGCGCAAGCCATTCACCTGTGCCCATCCGGTCAGTCCCGGCCGTACCTGATGTTTTACCATGTAACGGGGAATCTCTTCCTTGAACTTTTCCACAAACTGCGGTCTTTCCGGTCTGGGACCGACCAGACTCATATCTCCTTTTAAGATATTGAACAGCTGGGGAAGTTCATCGATACTGGTACGTCTGAGAACCTTACCGATACCGGTGACTCTGGGGTCATTGCGTACCGTCCATCCCTTTTTCTCTTCCGCCGCCGTCTGCATTGCCATGCTGCGGAATTTGTACATATAAAACGGCTTATTATGAAGTCCTACCCGTTCCTGCTTAAAGATCACCGGTCCCGGGCTGGACAGCTTTACCAGAATTGCTGATATGAGCATGATCGGTGAGGTAATAATGATACCGAAAATGGAACCAACGATATCCATTGCCCGCTTGATCACCATATTGCCTGTGTTCGTCAGCGGTACATACCGGATATTGATCACCGGTAATCCCATCAGATCCTCCGTATAGGGTCTGCTGGGGATCAGACTGCTGTAATCCGGAATGAATTTGGTGTGCACCCCGGATTTCTCACAGATATCCACCACACCTTCCAGATAATCATAATCCTTCAGGGAAAGTGTGATTGCGATTTCATCCAGCTTGTTCTCCGGAAGGATGTATTCCAGATTACCAAGCGTTCCCAGTACTTTCACTCCCTTATAGGTCGTGCCGCCCGGGATGTGCTCATCCAGAATACCACACACTACATATCCCCATTGGGGATTGCTGAGGATTCTGTCGATATATTCCTCCGCCGCCCGGGAATAACCTACCAGCAAAATGTGCTTCAGGTTGTACCCCTTTTTCCGTATGGAACGCAATGCCTTGCGCATGATGATACGGAATACGGAAGTCAGAAAAACATTCAGGACATAAAAAATTGCCATGACAGATCGTGAAAAATTGATCTCACGGATGATCATATACAAAATAATGATCAAAGCCGCCAGGCCAATGGTATTCGCCTGCAGGATACTGTATATCTCATGTCTGCGGCGAACCGTACGCTTCGGGGAATACACACTGCACCGGTAATACAGGAACATATAACCGGGTACAATAAAGGGAAGCAGCATATAATAATCCTGCACCGGCAGGACACCGATCCCCGGACCGTCATTTAAGATATAAAATTTGATATAATAGGCAAGGACAAAAGATGCTGCCGTGATCAGCGCATCTATTATCACAAGAAGCCTGTTAAAGACTTTCTGGTTGTCTTTTATCATACGGGTCACCCAATCTTTAAGTCCGAAAAGCTTCTTTTCAACGATTTCATTCTACAATAACGGTGGTTTTTTCTCAACTTAAGAATTTATGAAGCAATTTCTTAAGATTTCATAAGAATTCGAAAAACATTCAGGTATAATTGCCACTGAATCTTCACATAATTCCATAGATGGCTCCATTGAAAGTGCACCTTTGCCTGCTTTCCCACAGGACCCACGGTACGTTTCCACCCTTCGGCCAATCCCTTTAAATATAGTTTTCCCATTCTCTTCTTACAAAAAAACAGAAATTTTATGCCAAATCCAAGCAAAAAGAACGGCAGATTCAGGATCCACTGTAGTAGCGGCATATTTTTGCCGATGACATAGATATTATTGGAAGAAGAAAGTTCCGTTTTCCGGGAATTGTAGCGGGATCCCGTAGAAGCACTGCCGTAATGCAGAACGGATGCCGTCGGCTCGTACCGGTTCTCATAGCCGTAGATCCGGGCACGGTAACCGATATCCAGATCTTCCAGATAAGCAAAATGCGCTTCGTCAAAATAGCCGATCTCCTCAAATACCTGACGTCTATAAATTGCCGCTCCGCCACAGGCTGAGAATATGCTGACATTCTTGTCATAATCCACAGCAGGCCGGCCTTTTCCCCGGGAATATGCCCATCCCAGAACGCAGTAGCGGTCTCCCGCATCATCCAGCAGCTCTGGCTTATCCCACATAAGCATTTTGGCGCTGACGGAAAATATCTTTTCATCCTTCCGAATGGCATCATACAGTCCTTTCACAAATCCAGCTTCTACTCTGGTATCGTTGTTCAACAGGATCACATAGAGGCTTCGTGCCTCCCGGATTCCCAGATTCACCGCATGACAGAAGCCGGTGTTCTCCGGCAGGGCGATCAGACGCACCTGCGGTTTTCCCCCCTCTTCTGCCGGTGCCTCTTTTTTGCGACACCATTCGCTGTCCAGATATTCCACGCTCCCGTCAGCAGAACCATTGTCTATGATCAGCACTTCATATTCCGGTGCATTTTCCTGTCCCCGACACAGGGAAGCCATGCATTCCGGTAAATATTTCATTCCGTTGTAATTGGGTATAACGACGGTTACTTCCTTCATAGTCTCTCCCATTTCTCCGGATACTCCGGCAGATACAGCAGTCTTCCCCGTTTTCGTAATGCGTCCGATAATTGCAGACTTAAAAGCCGGATATCTGCCCCGGCAGGCAGTGTAGAGCTGTCAAATACCGGCTGTTGTTCCGGACCTCTTACTACTTCCGTATAAGGCACTCCCACGATTTTTTCAAACAATTCCCTGTCAGCTGACCGGATCCTGATGCAGCGAAGGTCTAACGCTTCTGCATCCTGGGACAGCTCCGCCCGGTGAAGATAACCGCCAAAGTCCTTCGGCAGTCCCTCGTAGAACACCTTTCCGTCCGCAGTCATTCTGCCGCCGGCGATCCTGCCGCGGTTTTTCCCGGACAGCACTCTGCCACCTACGGCAGCCACATCCGGTCTCTCCTGTAATACCTCTGTATATTGTAACCGATAAAATCCTACATGTCTGGTCTCCTCTGCCTTTGCCGGGATCCCACGTTCTGCCGCATGATCCTGCAGTGCACGCAGCCCCGCTTCGTAAGCATATTTCTTGCTGTGGGGATTGGCTGCTGTAGATGCTTCATGGCATCTCCAGTGATACAGCACTCTGGGAATATGAAGAATTCTCTCCTCCCCGGAGCGGCCATCTGCAGCCAGCACCTCTGACACTGCCCGCAGCACCAGATCATAGTCCTGGGCACCGTCGCATTCTGGCCGGAATGCCAGTTTCTTCATCAGATCTGCATCCATCACCAGAAAATGGCAGATATAGTTATTACTCAGGATTAAATCGTAATTAAAGTCTTCTTTATGGTTGGGATCGTAATATTTTGTCTCATCCCCGTTGCATTTGTCTTCATCCGAATAAGCGAATGCGACTCTGACACCTCTGTCATTTGCTTTGGTAATAGCATCTGCCATCTCATACAGAGCATCCGGTGTCAATACATCATCATGATCCAGCAGGCCGATATATTCTCCCCTTGCATAGGGTAATGCCTGATTGGTATTCGCCGCAATTCCGGCATTTTCCGTAAGGTGTATATAGTGGATCCTTGCATCCGCTGCAATAGTTTCCGCATTTTCCAGGAGCCGTTCTGTCAGGAATCCCTGATTTGTCAACGTCTCCTCCACACTGTGATCCTCTGTGGCATCCGCCAGAATCAGTTCCCAGTGAGGATAGCTCTGTTGCATAACGCTTGTTATCATTCTGTTCAGATAGATTTCCGGGGTACGGTACAACGGCACCACAATGCTGAGTGTAACCGGATTATCCCATTTTCTGCAACTTTGCCTTTCCAGTTCCTCTTCCGGACAGGGCACATAAAAATAGCGGTCTGTCTCTGTCAGGCGTTCCCTTACAGAGATCCAGGTTTCCCTCAGGCCGTTGCGTTGCAAATAATATAGAGTTTTCTTAAGGTTTGCTATGTTCAGCTTTGCCACGGATACCTCCACTTTTATAAAAGAGCAAATCGCCCTTCCCGGGCGATTCGCTCTTAAAAATAACATTAACTATTCAGAACCCCATTCGCAAAATCGCTCTTCCAGAGCTTTCCTGAATAACATACTTGCATGCTATTTGCTCATGGTGGTTACAGTACAGCCTTTACATCCTCGGTCAGCTTCTCTACCTTGGCCTGTGCATCCTCTATGCTGTTACCTTTAACACCCATGTAGAACTTGATCTTGGGCTCGGTTCCGGAAGGACGGGCGCAGCACCATGCATTGTCGGGAAGCTCAAAATACAGGACATTAGACTTGGGAAGTCCGGTAGTGGTCTTCTCGCCGCTCTCCATGTCGATGACTACATCGTTCAGATAGTCGCGGAATTTCTCCACTTTCAGGTCACCGAATGCCTTGGGCGGATTCTTACGAAGCTTATCCATGATCTCGGCGATCTGTCTTGCACCGTCGATACCCTTCATGGTAATGGTGTACTGGGTCTCCTTGAAGTAACCGTATTTCTCATACATGGATACCATCATATCCCACAGAGTCATGTTGTGCTTCTTGCAGTAAGCCGCCACTTCACACAGACACATAACTGCTACAACTGCATCCTTATCTCTTGCATGAGTACCTGCCAGACAGCCGTAGCTCTCTTCCAGACCGAATACATAATTGTTGCTGCCGGTCTGCTCGAAGAACTTGATCTGCTCACCGATGAACTTGAAGCCGGTCAGTACTTCGATCAGCTTTACACCATAAGCTTCGGTGATGGGCTTGGTCATATTGGTGGTAACGATGGTGGTTACCAGTGCGGGATTCTCGGGCATAGCGCCGGTAGCAGTCTTCTCTCTCAGGATATATTCTGCGATCAGCATACCGGACATGTTACCGGTAAATGCCACATACTCGCCGGTCTTGGTATCCTTGGCATACACACCCAGACGGTCTGCATCGGGATCGGTTGCCAGAACGATGTCCGCATCCTTCTCCTTGGCCAGACGCAGTGCGTATGTAAATGCCTTGGGATCCTCAGGGTTCGGGTAATCCAGTGTGGTGAAGTTTGGATCCGGATTCTCCTGTTCGGGAACTACATAGACGTGCTTAAATCCCAGCTCGGACAGGATACGTCTTACCGGCTTGTTACCGGTACCGCATAACGGAGTATATACGATCTTGATGTCATCAGCCATTTCCTGAATAACATCGGGATGAATGATCTGCTTCTTCAGCTCAGCCATGTACTTGTCATCGATCTCTTTACCGATCACCTGATAGAGGCCTGCTTTTTCCGCATCTTCTCTGCTCATGGTCTTCACGGTATGATAATCCTTGATGGCCTGTACTTCGGTGATGATGTCCTTATCGATAGGAGCGGTTACCTGTGCGCCGTCCTCCCAGTATACTTTGTAGCCGTTGTACTCAGGAGGGTTGTGGCTTGCGGTCACTACGATACCTGCGGTACATCCCAGCGTACGAAGGGCAAAGGACAGTTCCGGGGTAGGTCTTAAAGATTCAAAAATGTATGCCTTGATGCCATTGGCTGCCAGACATCTTGCTGCCTCATCGGAAAACTCGGGAGACATGCGGCGGGAGTCAAATGCGATAGCCACACCCTTGCTCTGGGTGCCGCGCTTAATGATATAATTAGCAAGACCCTGAGTTGCCTTACGAACGGTATATACGTTCATGCGGTTGGTTCCTGCACCGATCACGCCACGTAAACCGCCGGTACCGAATTCCAGTTCCTTGTAAAAACGATCTTCCACTTCTGCCTCGTTGTTGCGGATTGCCAGAAGTTCATCCTTGGTCTTCTGGTCAAAATAATCATCATTCAACCAGAAATTCAGTTCGTCCATATAACTCATTTTCCTATCCTCCTGTTTTATCGCTATCTTTATCTTTCTTCAGTAAACGCTCTCCGCCATTATTCTACCATAGATTACCTTTACTGAAAAGAGCAATTTAACGTCCGCTAACCGGATCTCTCAGCGCATAGTCACTGCGATCCAGAGAGAAATTCGGGTTGTAATAGGGGTCTCCTGCTTCCAGCTCTGCCTTCCATTTTTCACGGAAATGCTCGGATTCTTTGTTGTAACGCTCCGCCTTCTCTCCCTGATCATCCAGACCTCTGGAAATAGATTCATAATGATACAGTTCCGCAAAAGGGGTCCATACATTCAGCAGTCCCAGTTTGCGCAGTTTCAGGCAGAAATCCACGTCATTCAGAGAGATCACAAAGCTCTCGTCCAGTCCTCCCACCTGCTCATACAGACTCTTTTTCACCAACAGACATGCTCCGGTCACCGCCGTGGCATTCTGGGTATAACACAGGCGTCCCATGTAGCCGAGGTTCTGTACCGGAATACGATAATGGGTATGTCCTGCGGTGCGATGTGCCCCCAGTCCGATGACTACACCGGCATGCTGGATTGTCTTGTCCGCATAATACAGCTTTGCACCTACGGCACCCACATCTTCCCGCTGTGCATACATCAGCATCTCTTCCATCCAGTTGGCAGTGATCACTTCCGTATCATTGTTCAGCAAAAGGATATAATCTCCGGTGGCATAGGATACTCCCAGATTATTTACAGCAGAATAATTAAAGTCACCATGATAGGTCACCACAGAGATCCGGCCGTCCTCGCTGTGCAGAATCCCGCCGTCATGACCGCAGACGGTATGCAGCTTGCATCTCTCTGCGTAGGAATCATTGCCGGACAATCCCAGCAGCTGGGAATAGTAATCCCGGATTTCCGGTGTGGTGCTGTTGTTCTCCACCACGATGATCTCGTAGTTGCTCCAGGTGCTGTTCTTCTGAATAGAAGTAATACATCTCTTCAGATCTTCCACGTGATCCTTGTTGGCGATCACGATGGAGATCTTCGGATCTCCCAGAATCTGATAGCGGATCCGGAAAATTGTGGCACAGGCTCTGGTACTGGTGATCTGAAAATGTTTGAATCCATGCTTTTTCAGATGATCCGCCACGGCACCCTTTGCCGCCTCGATGGCATAGGGCTTTGCGTCAATACTGGCGGCGGTACTGCCCGCATGGCTTCTCCAGTAATACATCAGTCTGGGCACATGTACGATCTTTTGTGCTCTGTCCGTCAGACGCAGGATCATATCGTGGTCCTGCGCACCGTCAAAAGCCGTACGGAACAGTTCCTCGCCTTCCAGAAGTTTTCTGGAAAAGACGCTGAAATGACAGATATAATTGTTGGCCCGCAGATTATCCGGTGCATAATCCGGCTTAAAATGCATGGTCAGCATTTTATTAATATTGTCCTCCTGGAAGGTGGTCTCATCACAGTACAGATAATCCGCACCCTGTTCATTGATTTCCTTGACATAGGCATACAATACGGAAGGATGCAGAATGTCATCCTGATCGAACAGTCCGATATAGTCTCCGGTGGCCAGCTTGTAACACTCATTGGTGTTGTAGGAAATACCTCCGTTATGGTCCAGGTGCTTATATACAATACGGCCATCTGATTTCGCCGCGTACTCCTTGCAGAGTTCTTCGATGTAAGCATGTTCCGCATCGGAACCGTCCGCCAGACACAGTTCCCAGTTCTGATAGGTCTGGTTCATGACGCAGTCCAGCATCTGTATCTGGAACTCTCTCTTGTTATTCCACAACGGCACGAGAATACTGATCTTCGGCATATAGGGGAATACCGTTTCTTCCTCTTTCTTCCTCTGCTCCGCGTCGGGAAAGCTTCCGGTACCGTAGGATTCCATCAGGCTCTTCTGGTGACTCTTGTTACGGATCTTCCGCAGAATATCTTTGGGACCACCGCAATGAGACAGCCGTTCCTTCTGTCTCTGGGCAAAATGGATCACACTCCTGGCAGGTCCTGTAGCCTTCCAGAATTTATTTTTCTTGATTCGGTCCAGTTTGAACTGCAGATCTTCCTTCTCCGATTCCAGTACTACGATCTTGTCCGCCAGATCCGCACATTTTTCATGCTCTCTCTCGTAGGCTTCCTTATAATTGATCTCGGTGTTGCTCTCTGACATATGTCTCCTCCGTGATGCTTTCACCGCATTTTAGCGGATCATGCATCTGTTTTATTCTTTTGCTGCCGGAAGCTCTACGGTCAGATATTTTCCCGTAGTATTCCAAAGTTTCAGCTTGCTGACACGATTCACCACAAGAACAGCGATCGTATAGTTTCCCGCCGGCAGTTGTTCTCCTTCTCTGAGGACACAAAAGCCGCCCAATGCCACATTTTTCTGATCCGGAAGATTTTCCTCCAGTTCCTGTCGGTAGGCAGGCATCAACTGCATGGACCACACATCCTGTCCTTCTGTTTCCCCACAGGGAATCAGCAACAGATGTTTTTCATAGCAGGCATTATCGTCTCCCAGAATTACACTGTATCCCTGGATCCGTTCCGGTCCCGCTGTCTCTACTCTGGCCATCAGACAGTTATCCCTGCGGATCTTCTGTAATTCCTCTCCGCCAGGAAGTCCCCTTTTCCAGAAAGGCTCCTGTAAAACATTCCGATCTGTCAGATATGCCGGAACCACACGGCTGTCCAGTCCCTCCCGGTTCAGCCCCTTCGGGTAAAAAGGATCCTCTCCCCGGAACTGTGGATGCATCTGGTAGAGCAGTTCTCTCTCCTGTACCAGACGCTGCATTTTCTCAGGACTTTCATCGCTTCCCCGGCTGAGAGATTCATGGTGATATGCAAAGCGGTCGTTCCACACCACATTGTAGTATCCCATTTCCAGAAGCCGGAAGCCCAGTTCCACATCATTATAGGCTACCCGCAACACTTCCCGGAATCCTCCGGCCTCCCGGAACACCTCTGTCCGGATCAGGAGACAGGCTCCCGTCACGGCCACACAATCCTGTGTAAAACGGTTCCGTCCAAAATAGTAGCTTCTGTCATCCTCCATAAATTGTAGCTTATGCACCGGTCCCACCGGCAGATTGACAATGCCGTCATGCTGGATCTTCACGGAATCCGGGTAATAAAGTTTCAGTCCCACACTGCCCACATAAGGCTGCAAGGCTCTGGACACCATTTTATCCAGCCAGTCATTCTCACATAATTCAATATCATCATTTAAGAACAGCAGCAGCTTGCCATCTGCCAGTTCTGCGCCACGATTACACATGGTGGAAAAATTGAACTCCGCAGGCTCATATACATACCGGATCGGTGTTCCGGCTGTCCGGATTTCTTCCACCAGCTGTTCTGTTTTTTTCCTGTTTTCCTCGTTACTTCCGTTATCTATCAGCAGGATTTCCACCGGAACACTGCCCTCCGGGCGTTGCGTCAGCGACCGCAGACATTTTCCCAGTACGGAAGGATTATCTTTGGAAGGAATGATCACAGAGACCCTAAGCTCTCTGGCGAACAGTTCTCTGGCTTCCTCTGCCGCTTTGGCCGCCAGTTCCACGGACAGTTTTGCGGATTCCGCTGCCGTCCGGTACTCTTCCCAGGGGTTCTGCTCATCTTCCGCTTTCTCCCGGCTGGTTTCTGCCGGTCCCTGCAGTCCGATTCCCGCAGTACCAAAAGTGCCGTGAAACAGCACTTCTTCCAGATGTCCAATGGTATGACAGCCTCTCTCAAATCCACCGGCCGCCAGAAACAGCCGGTCCATCAGGGGACGGATCTCTTCCGCTTTCGAAAATACTATTTCCCTGCCGGTGCTCTCTCCTTCTGTCACAGCCCCGGGCTCCCCCAGTTTCTGCAACAGTCTGCTCCGCACTGCCACAACGCTTCCCACATAGAAGAAAGCCCGGTAGGTATCCGGAGCCCAGCAAGGCTTGAACCAGGGGATCACACGCTCTCCGTTCTCTGACAGCAGATCTTCATCTCCATAGACGATCTCTGCCTCCGGATGCTTCACAAAATACGCATTGATCCGCTCCACAGCATTTTCCGCCAGCTGTCCTTTCTGCTGCCTGTAGATCACGAATTCCGCAAGACCGGCTCTTTCCCCGATCTCTGTGACCACTGTTTCCGCAATCTTTTTTTCCTGCTCCGCAGCCCATTGCGCGTAGGTCACCCGCAGCTTTGCCAGTTCTGCTTCATACTTTTTATCCTGTTGTCTGACAAGCATCTGCTTTACTGACGTCCGAATGCTCAAGTTTCCTGTCTCCTTAGAAAAATTTTTTCACCGCTCCCGCCATGTCACTTGCCACAGCAAGGGGAATCTGCACGATCTCCATTTTCACAGTCAGGATGTTCTCTGCCTTTCTGTCCAATGCATCCACCCGGATCGTCAGATTCGGATCCTCCGTGGGAAATACCACGCTTGGATGCTCCGCACCGTCTGCGGACTTTAAGATTTTTCCATTGGTGGTAACGATCTTTTTGTCCTGCACAGGAACCGGCTGTCCGTTCATGGTAAGCTCCCGGATTTTACACACGCAGGCGCACATGGCCGGATCCAGCCGTAAATAATGGACATTTCCATCGAAATTCACCGTAAATTCCGCCTGTTTTTCCTCTGCATAGACGTTCTCCGGGAAATAAGAATTTTCTTCGGAAAATCCCTGTCCCTTGTCCTCATAGATCTGTACCCTGAGTTCTCCCTCCGTCTGACGGAACCGTCCGATCCATTCCGTGGGCTTATAAATTTCGCCGCCTAAGAGATTGCGGATCTCACCCATGGACAATTTCTGTCCGGTCACATATTTCTGAAATTCCATCTCCTGCTCTCTGTACTGTCTGGCTTCGTTTTCCGTGATGCCCAGACGATCCAGAATACGATCCAGTTCCAGTGCATTACGTCTTTCATCTTCCAGTACATAACAGTATACAGCCCGGAAGGCCAGAGCTCTGGTCTCTATGGGACGGTCAAAAGTCCATTCATAATCAATCAGTGTCCAGTGGTCACCATCCACCAGAATATTGGCAAAGATCAGATCAAAGTCTGCCACCGGCACATCCTCCCCGTAGCCCACTCTCTCCAGATATTCTGCGAACAGGTTGTGAAATCCCTCCACATCCTGTCTGTCCAGGCATTCGTCCATCAGTTCCGACAGCGGTCTGCCCGGCACGAACTCAAATTCCGCATAAGGTATGCCGTTCTCTTCTCCCAGATGGCAGACATTGACATCCAGACTGCTTCCCGCATACCGTTCCTTCAATTTTTCATAAGCCTCCGGCATATGACGCACATGGGCTTCCGCTTCTTTTGTCAGCGGATATTTTCGGACCGTCTTACATCCTTCCTTGTCCCGCAGGATCTCGGTGCGGATCCGGAAGCTTTCCGCACGGTCATTGGAATATCTGGCATATTTCAGATCCAGAGGTGCTCCGATCACCGCCATATAGGAATTGGAAAAAACGGAAAACAATCCTTCCTCCACAATTCCGTCAAAAGCACTCTTCTCATCGAACAACAGCATTCTGTCCCGGTCAAAATTCCGCAGATTGTTGGACAGCTCTCCACGTCCTGGAAGATAAGCATCGGAATAGACTGTGGTCATAAATTTATAATCGGGATACGGATAATAAAAACTGCGCTCTCTCACACCGCAGGCATCGAAAATGCGCTCTAGCTTTTTCCGGGAAAACGTGCGTACCACACCGCCCTCCGGATAATTTTCAATGCCGGAAAACCAGCTGCCCAGATGATCTTCCTTGCATCCGGCAAAATATTTCAATCCGTATTTGTTCTCAATGGCAATCACGATCCTGCCGTCCGGTGCCAGATGCTTCTGCAGGATCTTAAGGAAATCCTCGTAAGGCGTCTTGCCGCCTATGTAAGCCTGTCCGTACTCAAAAACACCGATCAGACAGATATAGTCATAGTCTGCGGGAAGTTCCGGTTCCACATCCGTGAAATTGCCCACATGGATCGTCACATTTTCACATTCGCTGTGGCGGTAGGCGTTGATCAGGCTGCGCTTCTTCGAGAGATCCACACAGGTCACTTCCTCGGCTTTTCTTGCCAGTGCACCCGTGATGGCTCCGCATCCACTGCCCACTTCCAGCACTTTCTCTGTTTTCTGTATGGGAAGGAAATCCACGATATTTTCCCGGAGAGCAGACAAATGATACAGGATCGGCCAGCTCTTTCGCTCCGCAATGATCCTGTCATATTCCACCGTACTGTATTTTTTTACAATGTCTAAGATCTCGTCCTCCACACTGCCGTCGCAATAATAATCCTCGCCGGGATATTTATCCAGATTCAGTGTGATCTTCCCGATGGTCTCTGTCATTCCTTACTTCTCCTCCGCATCCCATACTTTTGTTTCGGAATCCATATCATAATATCCTACGGTGTTCTTGTCCGATACCACCGTAATATTCAAGGCATCATACAGTCTGTGATATACCTCGAAGGTATCCTGATTGTAGCCGGTCACTCCCAGAGACAGCAGATACTCACCACCCTGTAAGTTCATCTTCTGGGTAAAAGTCACATTTTTCACCTCTCCCGGCTCCACGCTGTCCAGAAAAGCCTTTTCAATCATGGTATTTGTACCGGTGATCTCCACACCGATGACGTTTTTTACAGAAAATGCAAAAATGGGGGCCGGAATATGATCCATAAAACGAACCCGCATATGGATGGTAAACATACTGCCCTTCAGGATCGCATTGGTGGGAACCCCTCTGTCATCCGTAATGTAAAATTCCTCAATCTGTGCCTGCTTCGTACCGTATTCCAGGGCATTGGGATTCTGCCCCTTGGCCTCCATGGAAGCCTGGGAAGCATCGGTCCCCTTCTCATCTGCTTTTTGGGCAGCTGCTCTCTGCAGGTCTTCATCATCCAGCAGACTGGCAGTCTCTTCTCCCACACTCTCCGGGCCGTCATACTGTCCCACCAATACCCTCTTGTAGGTGTCGATCATAGCCTTGGGACTGCCTTCGCCCAGGATATTTCCCTGATTCAGCAGATATACACGGTCACAATATTTGCTGATGCTGCTCAGATCATGACTGACGAACACAATGGTCTTGCCCATCTTCTTGAATTCTTCGAATTTATGATAACATTTTGCCTGGAAAAATACGTCACCGACACTCAGAGCCTCATCCACGATCAGGATCTCCGGCTCGATATTGATGGCCACCGCAAAGGCCAGCCGGACGAACATACCGCTGGAATAAGTCTTCACCGGCTGATAGACGTAATCTCCGATATCCGCAAAACTTAAGATCTCCGGAAGCTTTGCCTCGATCTCCTTCTCGGAAAATCCCATCATCGTCCCGTTCAGATACACATTTTCAATGCCGTTATATTCCATATTGAATCCGGCACCCAGCTCCAGCAGAGCGGAAATACGGCCATTTACCAGCACTCTTCCCGAAGTGGGATTCAATACACCGGTGATGATCTTCAGGATCGTGGATTTACCGGAACCGTTGGTACCGATAATACCCACCGTTTCTCCCTGATAGATCTTCATGTCCACACCCTTCAGGGCATAGTGAAGCTTATGCTTCGTCTTTTTTCCGAAGCCGAAAGCCTCCTTCATCCGATCTGAGGGCTTATCATATAGTTTATAGATCTTCTGGACATTATCGACTTCAATGGCTAGCTTTTTCTTTTCCTGCATCAATTTTAATCCTCGCTTATCAGCGTTACACTGTCTTTGTCATACCATATGGCCAGAGAACGGTTGGCCTCGTTATTTTCATCCTCCGAGAGGTCTCCCATGCACAAAAACCAGGGCTTGTAGTGATAAGGTTGCAGCTGTACATCATCCTCATCTCCCAATAGCTTCTCCACCCGTTCCAGATATTCCTGATGGAAATTATACGCTTCTCCGGTATGCACATAGTAATAGGCCCCATAAGCCGAATAATGTCCTGCCTGATTGGGTGACACCTGAAAGATCATGATAAATTCCAGACCCATAATCGCATAAAACCACCACACTGCGGCTCCGTTCCAGTTCGCCAGCCATCTTGCCGCGCTGCCTGATGCCTTCTTCTGCAGTCTTTGCTGCAGCCAGCCACACCAGTATATTTCGTTCAGGAACAACAGCAATAAATATGTGATCTTCACCGCATTCAGAGTTCTGGACAATCCGGCATGTCCGAGGGAATACAGGCTTGGGGTGTAACCGGTGGCATACAGGCAGAAGGACCACAGAAGTACGACTCCCGGATACCGGAAACGATACTCCGTCTCCTTAAGTGCCTGCCAGATCAGGGGTAACAGCATCACCATTACCATAAGAACAATAGATCCCGTAAACTCTGGAAGATGTTTTACTCCTTCCAGAAAAGATCTGCCGATGGACTCCAGGGGACTGTATCCCCAGCCGACATAGCTGCGGGCCCGCACGGAATTGCCCGGTGCCGCTACATTCAGCCCAAATCCTATAATGTATACCAGCGTAGCAGGCAACAGCCACAGTCCCTTTTTCCGGTGTTCCACTACCACACTTATAAACAGAATCGTCAACAGCGATAAGAGTCCCTGCAATGCCGTGACAAAATTGCTTCCGGCCGTGATCATGGAAAGCAGTACCGAGGCCGTAAATAGCAGCCCGGTAGCAGTTCTTCCTTCTGCTCTCTCCAGGCAGATTGCCACAGACAACATCAACAATCCAAAGCCGTGCATTCCCACGTAATGAACTCCGCCGTTATACCAGTAGAAGCCACTCTGTGCGGAATAAATAAACATAAAGACTGCCACTGTAATCACTGCCTGTGCTGCCAGGCCGGTCCACTTCTCCATGCCCAGTACTTTCCGCAGGATCACATGGGTAAATGTCATGGTACCCGCCAGCAATAGAAGCAGGATGAACACTGGACCGAGGAAATAATACTGTTCTCCCCAGATTGCTGGCATCAATGCCATAAAGAAAATAGAAGAATAGGTTCCCTGCCACGCATACCACTGCGTTCTGGAGCAATCCAGTGCACCGGAAATGGCAGCCCATTTTGACTGTTCCTGCTCCATGGCAGCTCTGGCAAATCTTCCGAAATTGTAATCATCATAATACGGAACCGCATAGACTGTCAGACGAAACAATGGAATCATCGTCAACAGCAGTAGTCCGCAGCATCCCACGGCCAGCAGGATCTTTCCCGGCTTCCATAACCAAAATTTTCTAAATTTTTCACGAGCACCCTTCAATTACTTTCACCCTTTCTGTTTTCCCCACAACAGTTTTGTAATGCAGCTCCTCCCACAAGGTTCTTCATCTATAAAAGTTTTGCTATGCTCTGTTTTTTATAATACGATTTCTCCGTTCTTCGAACTCTCGAAATCGTAACAATCATTCGTATTATAGAACGTCTGCGAAATGTACCTTCAATCGTTTGAAAATAACGGCTCCCAACCCGAACAGTACTACCGTTACGATCCAGAAATACATGGTGGAAAAGAAATCCTGGAAAAACCATTCCTTCTCATAAATAGCGCTTCGATAACCGTTTACAATATACACCAGCGGATTCAGCTTCAGAATCGTGATCCAATTGCCGGACAGGGAATCCAGATTCCACAAAATAGGAGTGGCCCACATGCCGATCTGCAATCCGATACTGATGATCTGGGACAGATCCCGGAAAAAAACTACTACTGCACAGGTCGTGTAGCTTAGCGCCAGTACGAAAACAAACAGGCAGAAACTATAATAAATGATCTGTGTAGTATATATGGTAGGATAATATCCGTAGATAGCGGCCACGATCAACAACAGACACACAAAAAATACATGAATAAAGGTGGCTGCAATGATCTTGATGATAGGCAGGATACTGATCTTGAATACTACCTTTTTCACCAGATAATTATATTCCAGCAGTGCATTTGTCCCATTGTTCAATGCCTCACTGAAATAGAACCAGGGCACCAGTCCCGCCGTCAGGAACAATACGAAGGGTACTTCCACACCCTCCCGCAGGGGAGTACTCGTATTACCCATGATCTTATCAAAAACAATGTAATACATAGCCACCGTGACCACCGGCTGCGCCATGGCCCATACCGCACCCAGATAAGATCCCGCATATCTTTTTTTGAAATCATTTTTGGCCAGTTTCCAGATCAGATGACGGTTCTGGAACAGTTCCACCGGCAGTCCGGTGAATTTATCATACCAGTGAATAAAAGCAGCGCATGCCGCCGCGATCACTACGCAGGAAATGATCTTCTTGGCCAGTTCCTGTCCCGGATCTGCCGCAGGTCCCGGATTCTTATGGAATACAATGAGCACCGCCATGATCACTGCCGCTGTCACAAACAGGGTAATACCCGTTTTCTTACTTACCTTCATTCTCTTTTTCCTTCACGTACTGTTCCAGTGTGCCCCACTTGGTATCCTTCTCGGAAAGCGTCAGTTCCATACCTTCGGGAATCGGCCATTTTACACCGATATCCGGTGTATTGTAGGCAATACCGCCCTCATCATCGGGATGATAAAAATCCGTACATTTATAGCAGAATTCCGCATAATCCGACAGTACCAGAAAACCATGTGCAAAATTCTTCGGGATAAAGAACTGCTTCTTGTTCTCTTCAGACAAAAGCACTCCGTACCACTGGCCGAAAGTCCTGGAACCTTCCCGCAGATCCACTGCCACGTCATAGACTTCTCCGCGGATCACGCGCACCAGCTTGTCCTGAGGAAAATGTTTCTGGAAATGCAGTCCACGCAATACACCCTTCTTGGAAGCGGACTGATTGTCCTGTACGAACACCTCAGGAATTCCCGCAGCCTTGAAATCGTTATAATTGTAAGTCTCCATAAAATATCCTCTGGCATCTCCGAATACCGTAGGAGTAATGATCTTTAATCCTTCAATTTCACAGGTTTCTACTGTTATTTTACCCATTTATTTCGTCCTCACTCTTTATTTTTATTGACTATTCGTAGGTGATATTCATGTCCACACGACCTTCGATGCCGTCCACTTTTCCCTTGGAGGTATACTGCCAGGTCTTATAATATCCCTGATATAACGGAACACTGCGATACTCTGCCAGCCAGATATGATAGTTTTCCAGTCTTGCTGTCTGCAGATTATTGTTGTACCAGTTACGGCTGGCATAGACACCCGCCGTGTATCCGGCATTTTCTATGGTCCTGCAGAACGCTTCACATACCAGTGTTCTGGTCTCAGCATCCAGATTGTCCGCACGGCCGTTACCGCCCGCACCTTCGGTATCGATAAATACCGGATAGTTCAGCCGGTAATCCCGGATCAGTTCGATCACCGCGGAAGCCTCTTCCACAGCTTCCTTCTCATCCACAGCCTGGGTGAAAAAGTATACGCCCACCGGAATTCCTGCGGCCTGTGCACCCTTCATGTTCGTCACGAACATGGGATCTTCCACCAGGCTTCCGGTTACCGAACCGCGGTATCCGGCACGGATAATGGCAAACTGCACTCCTGCATTTTTCACCTTATCCCAGTCGATCTCCTTGTTCCATTTGGAGACATCGATACCGACCTTTGCATTACCGGACGTGGTCTGCAGCTTCTGGATCTCTGTCTTGTCCGCATCTGCCAGAGCATCTGCCACGGCGCTGTCCTCGGCTTCTGCATCCACTTCATCCTCCGTCTTGATCAACAGGGAAATATCGTCAATGGCCAGATACTCCACTTTATCCTTGACGTGAACTCTTGTCTCACTGACCGGAACCTTATATCCCTCAATGGGAAGGAGCTCAATATAATAGTCTCCGGAATCCAGATCTCCAATGTAAATGATACCGTCCTGATCCAGATCCTTGTAATCACCCAGGCCATCCAGCCGCACATAGAAGCTTTCACCGGTCACCGGAATTCCTTCGTTATCCACGATCTGGATCCGCAGATCCTTTTCTATGGAGGTGGCTACCAGAGACAGACGGTTGCTGTTATCCTTTGCAGCTTCCAGAATTGGATTTACTTCCTGATCAAAAAACGTATTATCTTTTAAAAATGCCTTCAGATCATTGCCGATCTGACCATCCGGTGAGACCGTCTCTTCTGCCTGAACGCCATTTTCCGCCGGAGATGCACTGTCACCCGCTCCGGCATTCTGAGTGCCGGATGCCGGCGGTCCGGAAGCTGCCGTAAACTGCTCCCTATTGACATACATGACCAGCAGTGCCACCAGCAGGATCACCGCCATGGAGGCCAGAATCGCCATTTTCCGCAGCTTAGAGTCCATTTGCTACCTCTACCAGATATTTTCCGTAGTTCGTCTTAAGCAGCGGCTCTGCAAGAGCAAGCAGCTGCTCTTTGTCAATGAATCCTCGCTTGAAAGCGATCTCTTCAATACAGGAAATGTACAGACCCTGTCTCTTCTGGAAAGCCGCCACAAAATCTGCCGCATCCAGAAGGGCATCATGATTGCCGGTATCCAGCCATGCAAAGCCTCTTCCCAGTGTCTCTACCTGTAAACTGCCTCTGTTCAGGTACTCGTTGTTGATGCTGGTGATCTCAATCTCTCCTCTTGCAGAGGGCTTTACATTCTTTGCGATCTCCACTACAGCATTGTCATAGAAATACAGTCCGGGAACCGCATAATTGCTCTTGGGATGCTCCGGCTTCTCCTCGATGGAAAGTGCCTTGCCGTTCTCATCAAATTCCACTACACCGTATTCTCTGGGATCACGCACATAATAGCCGAAAATAGTTGCGCCCTTTTCTCTGGCAGCTACTCTGCGCAATACTGCGGAAAAGCTCTGTCCGTAGAAAATATTATCTCCCAGTACCAGTGCCACTCTGTCATTACCGATGAAATCCGCACCGATGATAAAGGCATCTGCCAGCCCGCGGGGCTGATCCTGCACCGCATATTCCAGGCGCATGCCCAGCTGGCTGCCGTCTCCCAGCAATTCCTGAAATACCGGAAGGTCTCTTGGGGTGGAGATGATCAATACCTCTCTGATATCTGCCAGCATCAGTGTTGACAGGGGATAATAGATCATGGGTTTATCGTACACCGGCATGATCTGCTTGGAAATCGCTTTTGTCAGGGGATACAGTCTGGTTCCGGAACCTCCCGCCAGTATAATTCCTTTCATTTCGTCCTCCGATCCGCCCTTTTCGGGCTTCTTTTTACTTGTTTTTTAACACACCGAATGGGAACGACGTTCATCGTTCCCATTTAACAGGTATTCTTTACTTTTCTTCGTACATCTCATTGTAGTACTTCTGGTAATCACCGCTGGTCACATTATTCATCCAGTCTTCATGCTCGAAGTACCAGGCGATGGTCTTGCGGATGCCTTCCTTGAACATGGTCTCGGGATACCAGCCGATCTCTGCCTTGATCTTGTCCGGTGCAATGGCATATCTTCTGTCATGTCCCTTACGATCCTCCACGTAAGTGATCAGGTCGTTGTTAATATGCGCCTTGCGGGGATCGGAATCCGGAAGCATCTCCTGCAGAGTCTCAATGATAATGTGGATGATCTCGATATTCTGCTTCTCATTATGTCCGCCCACATTGTAGGTTTCGAACAGTCTTCCCTGTTCCTGTACCATATCGATAGCCTTAGCATGGTCTTCCACATACAGCCAGTCACGGACGTTCTTACCGTCACCGTAGACCGGAAGCTTTTTGCCATGCAATGCATTATTGATGATCAGAGGGATCAGCTTCTCAGGGAACTGGAAAGGGCCGTAATTGTTGGAGCAGTTGGTAATGTTGGCAGGGAAATGATAGGTATCCATATATGCCTTCACCAGCATGTCTGAGCTTGCCTTACTTGCGGAGTAAGGGCTGTGGGGATCATACGGAGTGGTCTCATAGAAGAATGCATTGTCATCATCTGGAAGAGATCCGTAGACCTCATCTGTAGATACATGCAGGAACTTCTTGCCTTCTTTGAAGCTGCCATCGGGAAGCTCCCAGGCTGCCTTGGCACAGTTCAGCATCACTGCAGTACCCAGGACATTGGTCTGTACGAAGATCTCCGGGTTGCGGATACTTCTGTCTACATGGCTTTCTGCCGCAAAATGTACCACACGGTCGATATCATTCTCTGCGAAAATTTTGCTGATGGCATCCTTGTCACAGATATTAGCCTTGACAAAGGTGTAGTTCTCACGCTTCTCCACGTCCTTGAGATTCTCAAGATTGCCTGCATAGGTCAGTGCATCCACGTTGATGATACGGATTTCATTATCGTATTTTTTAAACATGTAATGAATATAGTTGGAACCGATAAAACCGGCCCCTCCTGTTACCAGATAAGTTCTCATTTTTTCTCCGTTCTGCGCACAGCGCACATTTTTTGTTATAGATAGGGGTATTTTACCATAAAACAAGCAGGATATCAACA
>NZ_QUIU01000016.1:0-56872 GCF_003480225.1 Clostridium sp. AM34-9AC | reverse complement strand
TTATAGATAGGGGTATTTTACCATAAAACAAGCAGGATATCAACACGGCTCCTCCGCACTTCGTGCTCTCGGATCCGTGACACACATTCGCATTCCGGACTATTGGCATTCGCAGCTCTGGGTATTAACTCGGCTCCTCCGCACTTCGTGCTCTCGGATCCGTGACACACATTCGCATTCCGGACTATCGTCCTACATGCTCATGTGTGTTTGATTTGCTAATAAAGTCCCAGCCTCGCCTGCAAGCAGTCGGTCTGGGCTTTATTGCAAATCTTAATATCCCAGGTAGCTTAAGTTCAGATCCACATTGCCGCTGATGCCGCTGACTTTTCCTGTGGATTTGTATTGCCACAGATCATAGCGTCCGGTGTAGGTGGGTGCTGCTGCATACTGGGCCAGCCAGATCTTGTAGCCACTCAGTGCACTTGCATCCATCTTCTGGCTGAGCCAGGTCTTGTTGGCATACACACCTGCGGTGTATCCTGCATTCTGAATGGTATTGCAGAATGCCTTACATACTGCCGTTCTGGTAGCGGAATCGATCTTATCACCTCTTCCGCCGCTTCCTTCCACATCCAGGAATACCGGATAGGAAATCTTGTAACCGCTGATACGATCCAGTACCATGGAGGCTTCCTGTACTGCCTCGACCTCATCCACTGCCTGGGTAAAGAAGTATACACCCACTTTCAGTCCTGCTGCCGTAGCTCCCTTGATGTTGGTCTTGAAGGTAGGATCATCGATCAGTGCTCCCTGAGAGGAACCGCGATAACCCACACGGATGATCACGTAGCTGACACCGGAATTCTTCACGGCGTTCCAGTCAATTTTTCCATTCCACTTGGACACATCGATTCCCATGGTGCCGGAACCAACTACCAGAGATCCGTCACTGGCAAAATTGTATTTTGCGCCCTGAATGACCTGTTCTCCGGTAACCTTGTTGCCATCCGCTGTAAAGAAATAAAGCTTTCCGTCCAGTGTCTGCCATCCGGTGTATTTCACATCACCTTTGATAAAGAACTTAGAGGCAGTAAAGTAATCCGCATAGACTGCTTCACGATAGCTGTCACCATCCTGTACATACAGCTGTACACCGCTCTTGTCTTTCAGCTTGGTAGTTTTATCTTCTCTCGCATTGGAAGCCTTTACTGTTACTGTGCACTTGGCTTCCACCTTGTTGCTGCCTTCTGTATACGTTACCGTTACCGTAGCACTTCCCGCTTTCACGCCGGTGATAGTAATGGTCTTGCCGCTTACAGCCACAGTTGCTATACCGGTATCACTGGAAGCCGCACTTACGGTTCCACTTCCGCTGACTTTTGCGGTAACTGTATCCGTTGCCTTCGGATAAGTCGTCACTGCCGTTTTATCCAGAGTAATTGTCGCCGCCGGAGTCGCTGTAGGGGTTGCCGTAGGGGTCGCTGTAGGAGTTGCCGTAGGGGCAGCTGTCGGGGTTGCCGTAGGGGCCGCTGTAGGAGTTGCTGTTGCCGTCGGGGTTACTGTCGGAGCCACTGTGGGCTCTGCAGTCGGGGTTACTGTCGGAGCCACTGTGGGCTCTGCAGTCGGGGATACTGTCGGTTCTTTTGTAGGTTCTGCTGTCGGTTCCGCTGTTGGTTCTGCTGTAGGTCCTGCTGTAGGAGACACTTCTGCCATCCGCAGGAACTTACCGCTGTAAGCCACCGTTACGGTCTCCGGATTGGTAATGGTATCCTTGGATACTTCTTTATAAGTATTGGCAGTTGCGGTACTTGCCACCCACTGCACAGTATCCTGCAGTGTGGACTCTACAGTAGTATCCTTGATCTGTGTATCCTCTTTTGCAGCATTGATCTCAGATTCTTTCTTGATCTCATTGGAGACATCGACCTTTTTATAGGCGATATCTTTCTTTACTTCTACTTTCTGTGCTGCTGTCGGCAGAACATAGTCCTTGTATTTATCATCCGTCAGTGCGTTTACCGCTACGGAATAATTCCCCGGCGTAATACCCTTTTTATAGATAATACCGTCCATATCGTCATCAGTCCAGGTCTCGGTCTTGCCGTTGGGATCTGTGATGGTTACGCTGAAGGGTACGTTGGAGATCAGCTTGCCGGTCTTTTTATTGTTGAATTTGATCTTCAGATCCTTCTGTACAGAGACCAGCTCCAGTTCTACCGTACCGCCGTTGGTGTACTCTGCCTCTTCATATTCCTTCTGTTCTTCCGGATCTTCTTCTACCGCATTGGCTGCCGCGATCTTTGCCATCTGTGCGTCTGCCACTGCCAGAAGTCCCTGCTCACCGATCATCTGGATGCCGTCCAGCTGTGTTCCCACGCTGACGAACTCCGATACCTGTCCATCCACTGCCCGGGCACTGGCATAGACACTTCCGGTCACGATAGCCAGAATCAGTACCGCCACTCCGGTAGCTGCCATGATCCGGTCCATGGTACTCAGGTTCAGGAATTTTGCCCAGATTACAGCAATTCCGCCCTGCTTTTTGCCCCCGGTCTTTCTCCTGCCCGTGGGAGCCGGCTCTTCCTCGTAATCCTCGTCGGCATAATACTCTTCATCGTCACTCTCTTCGATGTACTCCACGTCATCGGCATAGTACTCCTCACCGTCTTCTTCTCCGGTGTACTCTTCCTCATCGGCATAGTACTCCTCACCGTCTTCTTCTCCGGTGTACTCTTCCTCATCGGCATAGTACTCCTCACCGTCTTCTTCTCCGGTGTACTCTTCCTCATCGGCATAGTACTCCTCACCGTCTTCTTCTCCGGTGTACTCTTCCTCATCGGCATAGTACTCCTCACCGTCTTCTTCTCCGGTGTACTCTTCCTCATCGGCATAGTACTCCTCACCGTCTTCTTCTCCGGTGTACTCTTCCTCATCGGCATAGTACTCCTCACCGTCTTCTTCTCCGGTGTACTCTTCCTCATCGGCATAGTACTCCTCACCGTCTTCTTCTCCGGTGTACTCTTCCTCATCGGCATAGTACTCCTCACCGTCTTCTTCTCCGGTGTACTCTTCCTCATCGGCATAGTACTCCTCACCGTCTTCTTCTCCGGTGTACTCTTCCTCATCGGCATAGTACTCCTCACCGTCTTCTTCTCCGGTGTACTCTTCCTCATCGGCATAGTACTCCTCACCGTCTTCTTCTCCGGTGTACTCTTCCTCATCGGCATAGTACTCCTCACCGTCTTCTTCTCCGGTGTACTCTTCCTCATCGGCATAGTACTCCTCACCGTCTTCTTCTCCGGTGTACTCTTCCTCATCGGCATAGTACTCCTCACCGTCTTCTTCTCCGGTGTACTCTTCCTCATCGGCATAGTACTCCTCACCGTCTTCTTCTCCGGTGTGCTCTTCCTCATCGGCATAGTACTCCTCACCGTCTTCTTCTCCGGTGTACTCTTCCTCATCAGCATAGTACTCTTCGCCGTCTTCTTCTCCGGTGTACTCTTCCTCATCGGCATAGTATTCCTCGCCGTCGTCTTCTCCGGTATATTCTTCCTCGTCCCAATCGTAACCATCCTGTACGTCTTCTTCCCAGTTACGGTCCGGACGTTTTGTATGGTTAAATAATTTTTTCATCTGATCTATCCCTTCTGCTCATAATTCTCGGTGTAACAATTCCGTAACATTATAGCATTGTATTTTCCCCACATCAAGGCATTCACCCATTTCTTCAGAATTTCTTAAATCTTTCTAATATTATGGACTTTCTTTTCGTATAATAGTAAAATCAATATAACTCTTTTTACCACTACATTATTGAATTACCTGAAACGGAGAGAATACATGAAACGAAACAATAACAACCATAATATCCACGCATCTTCTGTGAATGACATGCCGGATATTGAGATTGTAGATCTGGAAAACGACACAATGCAAGACACAGATTCTGGTAATTTCCATTCCGGGAATACTCGTTCCGGTTCTGTGCACAATTTCCATACCGATTCCGATGACGACATAGAAGACCTTTACGTAGATGCCGATGAAGAAATCCCTGAGGGCGAAGAGTCTGCGGCCCCTGCCGGTATCCGGCGCTTTCTGAATTTTCACGTACTGTTTGCTCTCGTGCTTCTTATTGTTGTCGGCGTGGTAGGATACCGCGTCACACACTGGGGACAGAGGATCAGCCAGTCCGACATCTTCAAGGACGGACAGGGTTCCTACGACGACAGTTGGGATTCCATCCTTCCCCTGACCGACGAAAACGGTCAGATGATCATTAATGATGCTTCCAATATCGTTGTCTTCGGAAATGCTCCCTTCGCAGATGACAGGGACTCTTCCGACAATCTGGCCAATCTGATCGCCAAAGAGACCGATACCACCGTTTATAACTGTTCCATCAGCGGAAGTTACCTTGCTGCACAGCAGTTAAACTACGACCCCACCGTTGCCCCCATGGATGCTTACTGTCTCTACTGGCTGGTGAACCTGGCCGTTGGGGTTCCTCTGGATGGCTACTACACCGATGCAGCCAATGCTCTGGGCGACAAGACACCGGCCGAAGCAGAGGAAGTAATCAACACACTGAAAACTCTGGATTTCAACACGATCGACACCGTTGCCATTATGTATGATGCTACCGATTATCTGTCCGGCAATGCCATGTACAGTGATGAGAATCCCACGGATCCCACGCAGTTTACCGGCAATCTGGAGGCCAGCATTGAAGTATTGCAGAACTATTACCCCCAGATCCGCATTATCGTCATGTCTCCGACCTATGCATATGCTGTGGATGAGAACGGCGACTATGTAAGCTCCGATATGTATATTTACAACGGCCGTGATGTCTTATCCACTTATGTGATCAAGGAATGTTACTCCGCCAATATCCACAGCGTATCCTTCATGGATAACCTGTACGGCAGCATTACCGAAGACAATGCCGATGAATATCTTGTCGACAATCTGCACCTGAATGTAAAAGGACGTAAGCTCATCGCCAAACGTTTTGAATACTTCCTGAATTACTATTCCAAGGATTATGCATCCCAGGAAAAATAATTCCGGTCAAAAAAGGCTCCCGAAGCAGCCAGTTACTTTGCTGCTCCGGGAGCCACTTGTTTTTCCCTGAAATCTCATTCCTTCATAAAGTAATACAGATCCACTGTGGAATCTTTGTAGATCACATATCCGTGCATTCTTCCGAATTCTTCAAATTCCTGATCCTGCATCTTCCCCACCAGTTTTTTATCTTCCGACAGGATCACATAGGCGCAGGCCTCTTCTCTGGCCAGTTCTGCCAGCTCCTGTGCATCAATGACCTCCTGCTCCATAACATCATAAAGATCATTCTGCACCGTCCACTTGCTCACCATAATGTCCCTGCCGTAGGGCATACAAATCACATTGGAATACTGTCTCACATACTGCAGCAGTTCTCCCGGGAATGCCGCCATGACTTCTCTGCCCGGAACCTCAATGGTATCACAGATATCCACAACGCTCTGGGGTACATGATACGCATTTTCCGCCTTCTGAAAATTGGGATTCCTGTAGATCAGACTGCCGGATATCGTAAACAGCACAATAGCCAACGTTATCCCCACATATCTTTTTCTACCGGCGAGTTTTCCACAAAGCTGCACCGTACCGAAAGCAATCACCGGTGTCACAGGCAACAACCACAGGATCCGGTAATAGATTTCCCCATCCGCCATCTGAGAGACGATCTTCGCCACCAGCGGATTAAAAAAGACAAGCAGCAATACTAACGGCACATAAAGAAACATCACCCGGATATATTTTCTTTTCTCTGTGAGCCACAGATACAGCAGACTCACCAGGAACCACAGAACGATCAGTCCGGTCCCCATATATTCCTGAAACAGCTTTAAAGCATCCATTCTTCTCCTCCGGTCCTATCATCCCAACAGCAAATACATTCCGGCATACACAATGCAGGGAATACAACAGCCGATCAATGGCAGTATGAGTTTCCATTTTCTGTAACTGACCGCACCACAGAGCCCGGCCGTTCCCACCAGCATGCATGCCAGCAATGCTCCCATGGTACTGGCCAGACAGCAGGCCGTCATCACAGATCCCAACAGCACCCAGAAACCGACAGTGATCTTCTGTTCTTCCTGTATTTTTCGAAGCAGTGTCAGCAGCAGGAAAAATATCATGGGGATCAGGATACTTCCCAATGCAGCCTTCCCCTGTCTGCTCCTGGCAATCATAAAATTCTCTACAGTATAATAAGAATAATCTCCGAAAAGCACCAGCACTTCCGTACAGAGTAAAAATGCAGGCAACGCCCATTTCTTCCGGTATGCGCCCTCTCCTGCGAATAATACCCTGCTTCCCAGAAGATAGAATACTCCGTAAGTCATGGAGATCAGAGCGACCGGCACCAGAGTCTTCGCCACGATCACCGTAGTGATGCCGGTCATCTGGGCCAGCCATGCGATCCAGATAGGAAAAGGTGCCAGCCCGTGTCTCACATCCAGTTCCGTATGCATTCCCGTATAAGGGATCTTCTGATACATCCTGCCGGATTCCTCTGCCGCTGCGGAGATTGCCACATAATAGGCATCGTCACCATCACCGTAGACCATCAGCACTGCCAATACCAGCTGCACCAGCAAAAGCACACCAGCCAGCACCCACAAAATAATCTCTGCTTTCTCCGGCTTTGCTTCCCGGACTGCCCGCAGAGTACGGGACTGCCGGAAATACCGGACCGTTGCCGCTGCCAGCAGCACCAGGATGTAGCCGCAATAAGCTACGGTCACCATCCACATACGGCCTTCCAACAGGATCACCGGCACACAGATCACCTGAAATCCCGCCCATAGCAGCATCTGACCACTAATCCACAGAAATACCGGATTTCTACAGGGTTTATCCACATTTAAAAAACAATTTCCCACCCATGCCGGTATCGCTACCAGCAGAACGGCAAGCCACAGCAAACGAACTGCGATCATGTTTCAACCTCATTTCTGTCTTCTTATCATTTCATTCCTTATCTGGAAAACATATATATCATATCTCCGTGCACGCCTTCCGAAAGCAGAAGTTCCTCCGACGTATAACCATACTTATCCCGGAGCACAGACACTGTTGCTTCTTTATCCACACCCGGTTTAATCAATACGATCACCCGGTCCAGTGCCTCCACGGATTCCGTATCCTTACGTTCCTTCAGTTCCTCTGCCGTTACCAGCAAAGTTTTGGTGTAATGCATAAATTCCGGCAGGTTCTGATAATAGCCCACTCCCGCATAAACGCAGATGCATGGGAACTCCTCATATTCTTCCGCCAATGCTTCCTGACTGGCATATCCCTGATAGAGGTATTCCCCATCATAGGCCGCAAGCCGCAGCCCCTGTACCACCACGAGCAACAGCACCAGCATGCCTCCCATGATCTGTTCTTTCCATCCGGAGATCTCTGTCAGTTTTTTTCCAAGGAGACACAATAGCAAAGCAAGCAGCAATGCCACAAACGGAAACAACGGCATAATATAGCGGTCCACCAGATACGGTGACATGCGGGATGCCAGCAGAAAATATCCGGTCACCGGCACCATCAGCATCCAGGCCGCATCTCTTCCGGAATTTTCACCTTTCTGTTCCTGTTTCCCGGCCCGGAAGCTCAGATACAGCTTTCCCAGAAGCAGGATCGCTCCGGCGGCACATCCGCCGGTCAGAAGAGGCGCTCCCACTGTCCGATCCGCCAGAATTCTGCCAAATGCAGCCAGTCTCTGTCCATAACCGGCAAATCCGGAGGCCAGATTGCCGAGAGCTTCCGTCCCTCTTCCGCTGGAGAACACATCCGAAATTGCAAAAGGGAACAATACCAGTCCGATCACTGCAGCGATCACCATGGACCGGATATAGCACCATAATTCTTTGTTCCTGTGCCGGTACAGCAGGATCACTGCGGTAACCGCCGCCAGCAGAAGGCAGTAAAACAGGAAAAAATACTGTGTCAGGAAACCCAGCACCGTAATAGCGATAAGGCCCTTGTTTTTCTTGTCAAACCCGTTATTCTTCCATTTTTCCACATGGACGGAAAACAGGGCGACACACAGACAGGAAAGCAGCCCATACATACGGATCAGCAGCACCGTAGCCAGTGCTCCGGTACTCATTCCATAGAGCAGCACCGCCAGGATCCCCAGCTGTCTTCCCTTTCCTTCCAGGGAAAACACATCTGCCAGCTGTCTCCCCAGCCGCAGTAAAAGCCACAATGTAATTCCCAGACAGACCAGATTGATGCTGCATCCAAGCCACGGTGACAATGTTCCCCGAAAGACAGAACTCATGGTATGCAGCAGCATAAAATGTACCGGCGGATGATTGTCATCTTTTACATTAAAATAAACCGACAGGTAATCAAAGGCATCTTTCTGATCCACCGTAACATAATCCTGAAACTGCCGGTCCGTGATCCAGACCGGTTCCTCATAGACATCTGCTTTATAAGACAACAGCTTACTGTTTCCCCGGTTCCTAAGCACATCTGTTACTGTATTTTTCAGATTCTCCAGAACCTCTCCCGCACTGTCCCCCTCGATCTCCTCGTTCACGAATTTGGCCAGACGCCCTTCCGGCTGGGTAGGTACGATCCAGGGATTATACCTGGCATTTGCCAGTTCAAAGCTCAGAAGTTCGTCCATGTGATAGCCTTCCTTCCGGCTGACTCCCGCACCCATCAATACCAGGCACAATATAACTGCCAGCAGTTCCGGCAGGTTTTTTTTCCATTTATCCCGTTTTTCCTGTCCAATCATAGGAATCTTCCCATCTCCGTTATTATTCATTATCCATTACCCGATAGAGATAAATGCGGTAATAGCTGTTCTCTGTCTCAAAGGCCTCCGGCCTCATCAGTTCCAGACCGGTATCCTCACTGTGATCGATATAGGCTGCCGACAACAGATAGCTTCCGCCCAACTGCCTCAGACTTTCCGCATCGATCGTATAGTCCTGAAAATAAAAGCCGCCTTTTTCGATCGTATAATAGCCGGGGCATTCCGCGCTGAACAAATAGCAACGATTCCCCCAATGGTCAAAGCTGTCTTCCAGATATTCACTCTTGTCCAGCTCCGGTGCAATGATCTCCCGGAAACGGTGCTTGTACTCCAGAGAATAGTTATTTGAATAGCCGTCCAGACAGTAAAATCCATGATACAATGCCGCAGCGGGATCGATCCCCAGACTTACGACCCGGTAATCCTGTGGTTCTTCCCCGGTATTCTCCCGCAGGTACTCCTGTACCTGATCCAGCACATCCACGGCATAATAATCCCGGAAGCTCATGGCTGCATAATTCCGGTTCACCAGTTTTTGCAGATTGGGCTTCAGATTGCTCTCCAGCAAAATCTTCCCGGCTGTTGCCACGGTAAGAAGCATTGCGGCCATTACGATGATCCCCGGGATCACACCGTTCCTGCGTCCGTTCCCTGTTTTCTCCGCTCCTGTGTCTCTTTCCGGGAGCTGTTCCGTCAGCAATAACAGGCTGCACCCCAGAATAAAATACCACAGGCAGGGACTCAGCCACAGGACTCTGTTGGCCTGAAAGCCCTTCAGAGCACCCAGACTGGAACGGATAGCGATTCCGATACTGCTGTCCCACAGTGCGGCCACTGCCGCAAAGCCTGCAATAACGGCCAGTGACAGGCCCACGGCTTTCCATAACCGTTTTTCTCCGCCCTCAGGTACATTCTTTTTATCCGCTATGTCCTTCTTCGTTGCCCGATTTAGGAAAAATAAAACAACTGTTGTCATCAACAGCACCACGAGGATCAGTCCATGATAATCCACACTGTGCTGTCCTCCCTGCAGGAGGTTTGTTTTCAACTGACTGAAAAAGTCCACCGGGCTGAGCAGATATTCCGATTTGTGAGAAATCTCTTCTCCCTGTCCTCCTGACAGCTGAAGCAGTAACGAACCGTTCTCGACGATATACGTAAGCAGCAAAATCCCCCAGGCTGCAGCCTGTCCGGCGGAGAACTGTTTCCTTTTGTCCACCAGTGTGACGATCTCCCATACCGCCCAGATTCCCAGCACAGCAAAACCGGATAACACCAGGGAAGAATTACATCCGAAAAGCAGTACATAAAAATAACAGAGAATCCGAAAATTCTTCGGTCTGTCCTTTTCCCCCAGTCGCAGTACACAATACATTAACAGCGGCAATCCATACTGGGACAGCCCGTACACCGGCAAAAACGGCAGATACGCATACATACATCCGGTCAGCATGGCTATGAAACCGACAAGTCCTTTTCTTCTCCGCAGTGTTTCCGATGTTTCTCCGGCCCATCCAAGCAGGCAGAACATTCCCAGATATCCGGCAAAGCTGCCAGCCACCTGCATACAAGCCAGTGCCAGTTCCGCAGGCAGCCACCGGTATAACAGCACACAGGCGGGGGCCGGCATGGTAAGCGCTG
This sequence comes from Clostridium sp. AM34-9AC, assembly GCF_003480225.1. Taxonomy (NCBI): domain Bacteria; kingdom Bacillati; phylum Bacillota; class Clostridia; order Eubacteriales; family Clostridiaceae; genus Clostridium; species Clostridium sp. AM34-9AC. Next base: position 46,461 of record NZ_QUIU01000016.1, on the reverse strand, counting down.
TTTTTGCTGCACCGTTCATGAATTCCGGCAATACACCGCTGCCATCCCACAGATGTCTTGCCTGCAGAAGATAGGCGATCACTTCACCGTCCAGCTGATCGTGATACACGAACACAGAGTCCTTCCCTAATACAAGATACGGAACTCCCATAAAAAATACTGCCAACGCTCCCAGAAAGAACCAGACTTTTTCTGATTTCTGCGTTTTCACTTTTGTTGTCATCTTCGTCATGGTTCCTCCTTCCCACGTTTCTGCTGTCACAACTCTATTATTTCTCCGGGTTGTCTTCTGTATCTCCGGCGCTTATGGTCCTATCGGTCCAGAGGATCATTCCCACAAGCCACAGAGAACCCGGCAGCAATCCGTTCTTGTAATCCAGGCATCCGGCATCCCGCATGGTATACCACAGGATCATGCCTGCCGCAGTGATCACACAGACTCCTGAGATCTTCCAGAACAGGCTTCTGTCCGGTACTGTTTTTTCTTTTTTCTGTCGGAGCATGGCAATGATCCCGCATATCATGCCGCTCACGACCACAACAGCGATTCCCGACAGGAACCACCAGCTGCTGTATTTTAGCAAAAGCTCTGTCAGCCTTGGATCTCCCGTCATCATAATGTCTACATTTCTGCCAGAGAAGGAGTCATATCCCCTGCCGTCCAACAGCAGCTGCAACAGTACCGTAGGCATGGCATATCCGAGGCAATCCCAGGCGATCTGATGGATATTGTCTGAAGTATACGTCTTCAGATGATACTCGGCATACTCTCTGAATATCTTCTGTGCTTCCGCCTTGCCGAAACGATCCTCCAGCGTCTTTTGTATGCCGGACTCCATGGTTCCCGCATAATACCCGGCATTCCTCATCTCTTTCCAGGTCATCCAGGTACGCAGCTGTTCCGGCCATTCATCGTATTCTTCTTCCTCTCTCATATGCGTCCAGCTGAACCGGCGCATCATGGCGGCGCTCACCGTATTCTCCGCCTTCCCGTAGCTGCCCGGTGTCTGCCACATGGGCACCAGCGTGAATAAAATTCCCGCCATTGCCAGAAGGAGCAAAAGTTCCCGGCCTACTCTCTTTTTCTCCGTCTTTCTGCTCCGCAGCTGCCACAGATGTATCAGCCACAGAACCATAAGCGGTACCAGCCCCAGATACAGATTCTCCACCACACACAGTGTACTGAGCGCCCACCAGATTCCGGCTTCGAACAGACCATGTAACGGTCTGGCCGGCGCTGTCGTCTCACCATCCTCCGCCACAGCATCCTGCCGCAGGATCCGGATCACCGCCGACAGTTCCAGCAGTAAAAAGGAATATCCCGGAGAATTCGGCAATACGGCCAGATGACTTTGCATGGCACAGGGAAAGGTCAGAAGCGCCAGGCTTCCCCAGCACAAAAATATCTTTTTCCCTGTCACTCCGCATGCCCGTAAAAATACTACACCGGCATAAAATGCAATCAGGATCTGTACCGTATATACAAAAAAAGTATAAGGGATAGAACTTATGGATTCTATCCCTTTTACAAGCATCAGAAAAAGAGGGTAGCCGATCCCCATGTAGTCATCACACACAAGTGTCTCTGACGCTTTCAGCCATGTGTAGCTATCACCGAATTCCGGAAAAATTCCAAAGGATCTGACGCCCCAGCAGATTCCCAGAAGAATCTGCACGGAGACACCCAGGAACAGAAATCTGCCTGCAACCTGTGCAGACGCTCTGCCAATTTTTTGCATGTTACTGCTCCTCTAATTCAAAAAAGTTTTTCACCAGTCCACAGATGAAATCCACCTGATCCAGTGTCAGCCCATAGTACATGGGAAGTCTTACCAGGCGCTCGCTCTCTCTGGTAGTATAACGGTCCTCGCCGTGGAACCGGCCGAACTTCTGTCCTGCGGGAGAAGTATGCAGCGGGATATAATGGAATACCGTAAGCACACCGTTCTCCTTCATATAGCTGATAAATCTTGTTCTCTGTTCCAGATCTCTTGCCTTGATGTAGAACATATGCGCATTATGCACACAGCCTTCCGGTACGGTGGGCAGGTCGATCTTTCCCGCTTTCTTTAAGGGAAGCAGCTGCTCATAATAGCGGTTCCAACAGGCAAGTCTTGCCTCATTGATCTCATCAGCGATCTCCAGCTGTGCATAGAGATAAGCCGCATTCATATCACTGGGAAGATAGGAAGATCCGTAATTTACCCAGGTATATTTATCAATCTGGCCCCGGAAGAACTTGCTGCGGTTGGTTCCCTTCTCCCTCATGATCTCCGCTTCTTCCACATCCTTCTTATCACGGATCAGCAGTGCTCCGCCCTCACCCATGCTGTAGTTTTTGGTCTCATGGAAGCTGTAGGCACCGAAGTCACCGATGGTTCCCAGTGCTTTTCCCTTGTAAAATGCCAGCACACCCTGTGCGGCATCCTCTACTACCTTTAAGTTATGTCTTTTTGCGATGTCCATAATGGTGTCCATCTCGCAGGCCACACCGGCATAATGCACCGGAACGATGGCTTTCGTCTTCTCCGTGATGGCATCCTCGATCAGTGTCTCGTCAATGTTCATGGTATCCGGGCGGATATCCACGAACACAGGAACCGCACCGCGCAGTACAAAGGCATCTGCGGTGGATACGAAGGTGTAAGCAGGCATGATCACTTCGTCCCCGGGCTGAATGTTACACAAAAGTGCTGCCAGTTCTGTCGCATGGGTGCAGGAGGTCGTCAGCAGACATTTTCCGGCTCCGGTCCTCTCCTCGATCCAGGCATTACATTTTTTCGTATATTCTCCATCTCCGCAGATCTTCTGATTTTTTACACATTCCTGAATGTAATCTGCTGCTTTATCCACATAAGGCGGTACGTTAAACTTAATATCAATCTCTCTCATAACACATCCTCTTTTCTACTGTCTTTTAGCTTTCTCTATGTTCCCGCTTCCAGCTTCCTACGGCTGTCCCAGGCACATTTTCCGTCACATGACTGATAATATATTTCGGTCTTCCCTTGACTTCTTCATAGATTCTGGCAATATAATGGCCAATCACACCAAGGCTTAACATAATAAATCCGCCAATAATGAGGATCAGCAGGATCACCGTGGTAAAACCTTCCACCGCCGTTCCCATCAGATAGCGCACCAGGGTCTGAATCGCCAGGATCACACTGAACAGGATGGATACCCCGCCCATGATCGTCACCAGCTGCAATGGCAGTGTGCTGAAGGAAGTGGCATTGGTAATGGCATATTTCATCAGACTCCAGAAGGACCACTTGCTCTGTCCGTATTTCCGCTCCTGTACTTCATATTCCACAGTCTCCGTACGGAACCCTGCCCAGAAGGTCAACGCCCGGAAAAAGGTATTGCGTTCCGGCAGTTCCAACAGGACCTGTACTACTTTTCTGTCCAGAAGTTTGAAATCGGAAGAAGCATTCATGTCCATCTTGATCAGTTTGCTCATGATCTTGTAAAAAAGTCCGGCAGACAACTTATATCCCAGACTCTCCTTACCGCGGTCGGCCTTGATACCTTCCACGATCTCGGCACCCTGCTGCCATTTTTCCCACATCTGTGGAATCACCTCAGGCGGATGCTGCAGATCACAGTCCATAACGATCACCGCATCCCCCGTAGTCAGCTCCAGGCCTGCAAAAATTCCGGCTTCCTTTCCGAAATTCCGGGAAAACTCCGCTCCCCGTACTCTCGGATTCTTGGCCGATTCTTCCTTAATACGTTCAAAGGTTCCGTCCTTCGAACCATCACTGATAAATACCAGCTCATAATCGATCCCGTGCTGTTCCAGCAGTTCCCCCAGTACTTTTGCGGTATTGGCAATATTCTGTTCTTCGTTATATGCCGGTAAAACAATCGATAATAATGACATCCTCTAATCCCTTCCGCAGTTCTCGGTCTTGACATACAGGATTCCATCCACAACCTTGGTGGAATTCGCTCCCGGAAAAGTATCCATGTCAATGTATTCCTGCGTCATATAAATCTCACCCACGGTATCCGGATCCAGAAAATTCAGGGTTGCACCCAGATAGTTCTGCATAAATGCCTGATAATCCGCTCCCTTATAGATCAGATAGTCTCCGCTGAGACCGATCATACCGTCCGTGACTTTTCCGGTAATATCCGTAGTGGGGAATTCATCATACCCGATGACACCCACCAATGCAATGGGAATTCCCTGATAGTACCCTTCCGTCTGCTCGATCCTGTCCAGCAGACGTACACAGTACGCATAGGTCTTCTCGTATTTTTTCTCCAGATTGGAATATCCGATATTATCCGATACTCCATAATTGAATACCAGGATTCCGGCCGCCAGTAATGCCACCCACTGGATCCCGATATCTGTTTTCCCGTCCTCCGACGTATATCTTTCCACAAATGCCAGCATCAGGATCAGATATAATACCCACTGATACCGCATCAGCAAATGATAGGTCAGATTCGGAGAAATCACCAGAATCACATTGGTCAAAAGCGGAAGTCCCGCCGCCAACAGAATTATTATAACGAAAAATGCCGGATTCTTCCACCATTTTCTTCGCAGCATGCTTCTCACCAGCAGATAAGCCACCAGAAGCACCAGTGCCGCACAGGCCGTAAAAGAGAAAATATTGTTCACCAGCACATTTCCATGCACCGTAAATGCCAGAAAATCAACATACATTCCCCGGATCGTTGCAAACAGCCCCAGACCGGAACCTCCCTGCTCCATGGAATTGATCCCCTGATAGGTATCCAGCACCTTTCCCTGTAATTTCAACAGAATCTGCAGGATCACGTAATACAATGCAGCTCCGGCAACTCCCATGCCCAGGTAACGAAGTACATAGAACGCTTTCGTCTTCCAGCCCTTCTCTTCCATAAAAAAGAGCAGGATCACATATACGCACAGCAGAATGGCAAAGGGCAGATATGCCTGATAGATCCCCATACTGAACGCAAGACATACCGCCCCGGCCAGCCAGCCTTTTTTCTGTTTTTTCGTAAAAAGCACTGCCAGAATTGCGAGGAACAGTGCCATCATATAACCATCCATGGTAAACACATAGGCAAAAGTGGATGCCAGTGCCGGAAAAGAAATCAGCAATCCGCTCACTGCCATGATTACCAACGGGTCTGCAAGTTCCAGCAGTTCCGTCAATGCCACCGCCGCCAGCGCCAGCCAGAGCAGACCGATCAGACCAATGATCCACGGAATGGTAAAATACGAAGAAAAGCCGCATGCCACAGACAGAAACCATCGTCCGGAAGTGATCATATTCTGATCAAAATACATACTGCTCAGGCCGTCATGATTCGGAATATCCGAAAGCATCACCGGCAGATGGATCAGAATCCCCAGTACAAACGCTGAGAGAAAGGCGATCTTCCATGTATTTTTTATTTTTGTTCTACTAGATTGAAAAAAATCCCACGGGGTCTTCATCCGTCTGTCACTCCTTATTTAGTCTTTCCGCGATCGTCTGTGCGATCTTCTCTCTGCCGGCCTCATTGGGATGCAGGCCGTCATCGGTATAGAGATACAGATCATCCCAGGTGTCATGTGGATAATAGTCATGATAGATGTCTATGACTTCTACATTCAAAGCCTCACACAGCCCGATCTCCGCATTGACATAATCCTCCAGCACACCACCGCCCAGATCATATTCCTCACAGGTCAGTTCCGGATCCGTATACCAGGTATAGGGTGGGGTGATGAAGATAATGCGCAGCTCCGGATAGGCTTCCCGCAGTTCCTTCACAATACTGCGGATAGCTCCACAGTAGGTATATTCATCATATGGATCTGCCGTGGATTCGATGGGAGTGCCGGAGTGATAATCATTCAGTCCGGAACCGATAAACAGGATCTTCACCTGGTCAAAATCGATCTGTCCCAGATCTCCCAAAGTATCCTCAAAATAATCCGTGGCTGCTTCTCGGATGTGCACGGTCCTCTGGACACCGAAATCCTTCACCACAAAGGAACGTACCAGTCCGGCCGCAGAAATGGAATCCTTGGTATATCCCAGTCTTCTCTCCGCATCCGCTCTGCCAAGGACCGTTCCTCCCAGCCCACCGTTGTAGCATTTTAAACCTGTCTTCTCCTGAAGCTTTGCTGCGATGGATGTCTCATCCCGGCACAGACCATATACACTGTCTCCCAGAAACACCACATCGTAAGGAATCCTCTGATATTCACGGTCTCCCGGGAAAAACAGTACCAAAAGCAGCACGAACAAAACAGCCGCTGTCACACTATATAAAATTTTCCTCTTCCGGCTACTGTTTTTCTTCATAAACCTCAGATATTATCCTTCTATTCTTCCACTCCCGCCGTCCGCAGGATCTCTGCGATCCGGGCAGCCCCCTGCCCGTCGATCAGAGTTCTCTCCGCTTCATAGGTTCTCTGCCGCAATTCCCTGTTCTCACAGGCATTCCGACACCAACTGCCGATAGCTTTTCTTGTCTCTTCCGGGGCGTGATGCCATTTTCCGGCATATCCGGCTTTTTTCTGCTTTCCCAGCCATTCCGTCAGCCCTTCCTGGTTCTCTGCGTAAGAAAAACAGACAAAAGGCACTCCCAGAACTGACAATTCATAGATTGTCGTTCCACCGGCAGTCACCGCCAGCTGACAGGCCGTCATCAGTCCCGCCATGTCTTTCACATTGCAATGCAGAACCACGTTGTTTTGCTCCGATGCATATTGCTCCAATTTTTCCCGGTTCGGATTAAACCTTCCCACCACCAGATGATACCTTATATTTTTTCCCGCCAGACTGTGCTCACACAGTTCCCGCAGGATTTCTCCCGCAATGTTGTCTTTGTCTCCGCCACCGGTGGTGATCAGGATATCCGTTACATCATCCTGCAAAATATACTGTGCTGCCGCCTCACAGAACTGCTGCCGCACCGGCACATAAGCAGCTCCGAGATACTGTCCGGCATGAGTGCCATACAGTTCCCGATACTTTTCCGGGGAGGCAAACAGATTGTAATTGATCACACCGTCCACCGGAAATGCGTGCTGCTGCATATCATCCAGCAGATACACCCTGCCAAACCGGTGCAATGCCTGCAAATAAGCATCCGTCACCGCATAGCTGTCCACCAGAAAAACATGCCCGCTTCCCTGTATCAGTCGTTCCAATGCCGGAAGCTCACCTTCCAGATCGGCAGGATCCGTCCCCAGGATCTTCACTGGCATATTCCAGCTCTGCAGCAGTTCCGCAGATGCCTGCTCTGCGCACAAAAAGCAGAGTTCTTCCGGATGCTCTATTCTTTTTTGTAATTCCTGTGCCACCGTGAGGCAACGCATCAGATGCCCTGCCCCCGTAACAGCACTGCCGTCCGCACGAAAATAATACATTTCCGCTCCTTACTGCTGTTCCTTCTCTGTGAAATCCACAAGAGACCAGTCCATAGGGGTTCCCAGCCTGGCATCTCTGGTGATCCGTTTGCCCAACAGTTCCTCATAATATCTGGTATGCAGTCCGCAGGAAGGTCTCACAGACCGCAGATTCTCCGGAGTAAACACATCCCCGGCCTTCATATCCTGTGCCACGAACAGAGAACGGGAATGTTCTCTGCTCTTTTTCTGCTTCGGTGTCAGATCGTAGGTCACCTTTCCTACTGCTTTCTCGATCATGCGGATGTGATCCACCATCTCTTTGAATTCTTCCGGTTCCATGGAGAATGCCGCATCCGCACCGCCGTCTGCTCTGCGCAGTGTCAGATGTTTCTCCACCACCTTGGCTCCCAGCGCCACGCCGGCACCGGCCACGGCACAGCCCATGGTATGATCAGAAAGACCTACCACACAGTCAAAGACTTCCTTCATGGAAGGAATCGTCTTCAGATTAATATCCTCATAGGGTGCCGGATAAGCGGAGGTACATTTCAACAGGATCACATTCTCGTTGCCCTCTTCCTTACAGGTACGCAGTGCCAGCTCGATATCCGCCAGATAGGCAATTCCGGTAGACATGATAATCGGCTTGCCGGTACGGGCGATCTTGCGGATGAAAGGAATGTCGTTAATCTCGAAGGATGCCACCTTGTATACCGGTACCTCCATCTCTTCCAGAAAATCAATGCTGGTCAGATCAAAGGGAGAAGAAAAGAATACCAGTCCCATCTCCTCTGCGATCTTTTTCAGCTTTGGCTGCCACTCCCAGGGAGTATAGGCGGTCTCATACAACTTGTGCAGTGTGGTTCCGTCCCAGATGGTTCCCTGTGTGATCTGGAAGCAGGGATCATCACAGTCCAGTGTGATGGTATCCGGGGTGTAAGTCTGTATTTTAATGGCATCCGCACCGGCATCCTTTGCCGCCTGCATGATAGCCACTGCTCTGTCAAAATCCATCAGATGATTCGCAGACATCTCTGCAATTACAAAAGTGGGAGAATCTTCACTGATTTTATGATTCCCGATCATGATCTCTTTGTTCATAATAGTGCCTCCTTAAGGAAATACAATATGTTCGTACTTCTTGCTGTCCCGGATCCCTTTCCAGTGTTCCGCTGTCATGCGCATATATGTCACGTCATAAGCAGCTCCGTTTTTCACCACGTGGGCTTTTTTCTCTTCCACGACTTCACAGCCGCAGATCTTATGGAGCTGGATGACACCCTGATTCAGGGTGAATACATCACTGTATACCGCATTTTTCCCAAGATCCAGAAACGCATGGTCATACATACTCATCTCCAGCGCCAGTGCCGTCTGGATGCTGCGCAGTTTTTTCTCGCCCACGTAATAGGCCCATCCCAGATCTCCTGTGGGATTCGTCAGCCCTGTGTAATTGATGACGCCGGCTGCTGTGCCGTCGATCTCAATGATCCAGTAGCTCACATCCGGATCCTGCTGCACTTTGGCAAACCATTTCTTCTGCCCTTCCAGAGTCAGCTTCGGATCCGTATTCATATAGCGGGTAATCTCCGGATCCATGCGCCAGCGCATGATCTGTTCCAGGTCTCCCTCTGTCACTTTTCTTAATGTAACACTCATTCGCAGCCCGCCTTTTCCAACAGTTCACGCATTCCTTTTAAATCAATGGCTTCGTCTAAGGGAATGCTGACACCAAGCTCTTCCTCCAACTGTCCGATGATCATGACATGCGCCAGGGAATCCCACTGTTCCACATCTTCGATCATGGTATCCTCGGTGATGGTTCCCGCCGGAACCTTTAATACATCTTCAATCAGCTTTATGATCTTCTCTTTCATATGGTTATCCTCTGCTTATCCTCATTTTTTCTAACATTTACCACTGTCCGGTCTTCCGTCCGGCAGCCGTCACCCAGCCCCAGGTCAATCGTATAAAGTCTCCTTCAGCCAGTAGGCCCTCTCCGGTCTCTCTGCCAGTGTGATCTCATAGCAGGTACCGCCCTCCTGTGTACTTTCCGTCCTGTGGTAACCCAGCTTTTCATACAGAGCCTCCACCGGCTTATTCCTGGCTGTCGGGATATATCTGCCGCGGAGCCCGGTATATCCTTCCTCCTGCATCTGCTCCTCGATACGGTCGATCACCGCATTCTCGATATTCCGTCCCATGACACGGCAGCTCATGACCAGATCCGTGATCTCCGGCAGTTCTCTGGCAGTATCCACGATGGCTGCTGCCACGATTCCGTTGTCTCCAAACGCATCCGTCACCTGATACAGAAATACTCTCTTTCCGGCATCTTCCACGATCTGCTGCATCTGCTCTCTGGTGTAGCGTCTGGTGGTCAGGTTGAACTGGTTTGTTTTATTCAAAAGCTGTGTCAGCCGGTCCAGATGTTCCTTCGGATCCACCGGGATCAGACAGATCTCCAGCTTTTTCACATAGTCTTCAAAGCTCACCGCCTGCTCTGCCATGGCATTTCTGCCGGCATTGGCCCGGTACTGTGCGGTCTTCTCCCGGTCCTCTTTCGTGATCACTGCCCGGGCAAAATATTCTTCATAAATCTTTGCCATGCAGGGCGCCAGTTCCTCCGGTCTTGCCGGGAAATCGGGCACAGTCACCTCCGGCAGCATCTGCCGTACCATTTCCCGTTCCGCTTCGCTGTCATCAAAAAAGACAAAGGAATCCGTTCCAAGATTCAGTTCTTCCGCCATCTTACGGATATTGTCCGGCTTCGGATCCCAGTTGATCCTGCGGGCTGCGAAATCTTCCGGCCCAAGCAGCATATGGGGATGATGTTCCAAGATCTCCATGGCATCCTCTTCATTATTTTTGGATGCTATGGCTAACAGCACACCCTGTTCCTGCATCAGCTTTATGACCCGTTGCAGATTTTTATAAGCCAGACCGCTGTGGTCTTCCGACAAAAGCACCGGTGTGTGATCCGTCTCTCCGGCCAGACCGCCCCACAGGGTATTGTCCAGATCCAGAACCAGCACCTTTTTAGGGGTGCGTTCCTCCAGTTCCGCCTGCTGTAATATTTTTTCCGCCAGAAGAGACTGGGTCTCCATCCCCAGCAATACTTTTCCCATATACCACATTTTCAGGGAAAACGCCTTCTCCTCGCCCTGATGCTCTATGATCCAGCGATAAGGAAATATCCGCACATTGGAATGTTTCTCCGTCAGCTGCTGCAGTGCAGCACTCCACAAACTCTCCAGCTGCTGTTTGCGTTCCGGATCCGCCAACACAGCCAGTTCCACCGCCCACAGATATGCATCGGAGACATAGAACACACCATGCTCCGGCAGACAGCCTTCCAACGTCTGAAACCAGTTTCCGATCCGCTCTTTTGCTGTCTGCGGATCATAGTCATGTTCCAGCAGTTCTGCCAGATCCATGATCAGAAAGGTAATGTCCGGCTGAAAGGCATGATAAGAGGAAGCCGGGTTCAGCAAAACTCCCAGTTCATTTCCATAGCCTTCCGCATCGTAGACTTCCGCCTGTTTCTGTAACATACGGATCACCATATTCATATTTACATTGGACAATACTGCCAGTCTGCCTGTTGCCATAGTCTCAGATTCCTCCGGGATTATTTTTCCTCCGTCATCAGACGGTATTTCATCTCTGCGATCTTCCAGTCCGTCAGATTATCGATATCCTGCACTTCCAGTTCCGATACGATCAGGGGCAGAATATTTCCCACCATCAGCTTCTTATTCACTGCAAAGCGGTCCGTACGGAAGACATAGAACTGTCCCACATCATGATAATGGGGCTGCAGGTCCTGGGATCTGCTGTCCAGATATTCGGGATATTTAAATACCAACCGTTCCTGCTCCACTACCATGGCCCGCTGGGGCGGGTAGGAAAAGCTGACCACCGGAATCAGGGTGTCCGCATCGCTTGCTTCCAGCTGTTCTACCGCTGCTTTCAGTTTTTCCGCTGTCACAAAAGGCGCTGTGGGATAGATGCAGCATGCCACATCAAAATGCATGTCACGCTTCTCATATTCCGCCAACACTTCCGCCAGCACATCATTGGTGGTGGCAAAGTCTCCGGAAGTCGCCTCACTGCGGAAAAACGGCACCTCTGCACCGTACTTTTTCGCAATCTCCGCAATCTCCGTATCGTCCGTGGATACCATCACATGGTCAAAAAGTCTGCTGGACAATGCCGCCTCGATGGAATATGCCAGAATCGGTTTTCCACAAAAATCTCTGATATTTTTCTTCGGGATCCGCTTGCTCCCACCTCTGGCGGTGATAATCGCTAATCTGCTCATTTTCCTAACCTCATCTTTCTCATGCCCCATGGCCGCCCTTCAGGCCCGTAGCTTCCATACAAACTGCCGGATCCTGTAATAGAGATAGAACCGCAGATCGCTCTTTTTCTGCATGGCGATGAATTTGCGTTCCTCCGGCCCGGTATATTCCAGATAATATTTGTTCCTGTCGAACTCCGGAAAATGTCGTTCTGTCCCCTCCCGTAGTTCTTTTACAAAAGACAGCTTCGGCTTCTCCACTCCCGACAGATAGGAGAATAAAGTGATCACATAATACAGCTCCGTAAAACGGTATTCGATCTGCTCCCGGTATTTCGCAAGAAACCCTCTGTTCTCGCATTCCGTGTACAAAAGTTCTGCTGCTTTCATACGATCACGGCATTTTTCCTCCGTGATGTGATGTACCGTGGACACCGCATGCTGGTAATAATAATACAGCGGTTCCTCCACTCTCTCAAAACGTCGAAAGTACAGGCTCCACAAGGGGCCTGCACAGTTGTCTTCGTAGAAAATATGCTCCGGAAAATCCAGATGATTCTCCCGGATCACACTATGTTTGTAAATTTTCAGCACCATACTGCCGGGACGCATGAACAGTCTCTCATGCTTTTCCTTCGTCAGATCCCCGGTCTGATCCGGTGTATTGTTGACGATGACCTTCCCGACCTCAAAGGTATGATGATCCACCAGACTGTAATCGCAGCCCACCAGATCCGCTCCGGCCTCTTCCGCTTTTTTCAGAAGCTTCTCGTAATAGTCCGGTGACACCCAGTCATCACTGTCGATGAAACCGATCCATTCCCCCTGCGCCACCCGCAGTCCGGCATTTTTGGCACCGCCCTGTCTTAAATTCACAGGGTTCGGAATGACACAGACCAGCTCCGGATAACGCTTCTGATAATCCAGCAGGATCTCCAGAGAATCGTCTGTAGAAGCATCATCCACGCAGAGGATCTCATAATCGTACAGTCCCCGGATGGTCTGTCCTACCAGGCTGTCCAGACAATAATTCAGTTTTCCCTCCGTCGCCATATTATAGACGGGCACGATGATGCTCAGTTTTTTACTCATAGGCGTTACAGATTTCCCCGTTCTATTTTTGCTCTGCCGTCTTCTACCCGATAGACAATGTCACATTTTTCAATGGTCTGCAATCTGTGGGCGATAATGATCAAGGTCTTGCGGCCGTGCAGTCGGTTGATAGACTCCATGATGGCTGCTTCCGTATCATTATCCAGTGCGGAAGTGGCCTCATCCAGAATCAGTACCTCCGGATCATTATACAGCGCTCTGGCGATACCGATACGCTGTCTCTGTCCTCCGGAGAGGCGGATGCCCCGCTCGCCGATGCCAGTCTCCAGACCTTCCGGCAGAGTCTTGATAAATTCATCCAGCTGTGCCTCTTTCAATACTTCCCACAGTCTGTCCTCATCAATCTTGTCCTCCGGCACACCGAAGGCTACATTTTTACGGATGGTGTCATCCAGCATGAAGATCATCTGGGGGATGTAGCCGATATTCTTCAGCCATTTCCGGTAATTGCCCGGCTCCTTTACATCCACGCTGTCTGCATAGATATGTCCCGTACTGGGCTCCAGCAGTCCCAACAGAATATCCACCACGGTACTCTTGCCCGCGCCGGAAGTACCCACGATACCTACCGATGCACCCACCGGGATCTTCAGATCCGCATGGTCGAAGATCAGACGCTCCGTATTGGGATAGGCATAAGTAATATCTTTCATCTCGATGCTTTCTTTTACATCCAGCTTTTCATCCTCATCGGTAGCAAAGGACATGTCGATATTCTGTCCGTTGATCTCATCCTGTAAATTATCGCTGACACCCATGAAGAAAGGTTCAAAATAGGCGATGGAATTGATCTGGTTGTTGATACGGTTCACGCAGGGCAACAGTACCAGTGCCGCTGCCGCCAGAGTTCCGAACACTGTCAGCATATTTTCTGTAGGCACACCGGTGGCCACCAGGAAAATCATGTATCCTACCATAGTGGCAACGCAGGCTGTCTCGATCAGCAGCTTCGGCACCTGATTGTACAGGCTGTAACGCTGTACGGCATCCACGTAGCCTTTTCCACATTTGCGGTACTCGGATACGAAATACTGCTCCTTGCCGGAAATCTTTACTTCCTTGATACCCTGTACCGTCTGGGAGATCCATTTGAACAGACTGCTGTAATAGTCCTGATTGTCCTTACCGGCCTTGTACATGATGGGCTTCAGCACTCTCTTGATCAGCCACATCAACAGAAGCAATACCACCGCCATCAGAATCGTCATGGTACCGCTGGAAATAAAGCAGTAGCTGATGACAAACAGGGAAACCACGCTGTCGGATAACAGCTGTAACAGTGCCAGGATCAGTGCATACATATTGTTGACATCGGAAGTGATACTGCGCTGTACCACAGCGGTATCCGCATTCAGATAAAATTCATAACCTCTGCGCAGGTAATTACGCATCATGCGCTCGGAAGTGCGGAACTGGTTCGTATAGACAAAGGATAAAGTCAGCTTCTGCTGTACATAAGTAAACAGGTTCTTCACCACAAATACCAGAATCAGCAGCACCATGACAATAATGGAGAACGTACGATAGCTCTCCACACCCATGATCTCATAGCAGGCTTCCGCCACCCGGCTGTGTTGTACCGCTTCGGGATCAATGACGATCTGCATGACCTCCACCAGCATTCCCACACCGGCAGTCTGCAAAAAGGCACTGATCACCATGAGGATAATGAGTCCCACCATGGTTCTTTTCTGTTTTTTGTCCAGCAGGACACGTAATTTCTTGATGATCTGTATCATTGACGGTCTCCAAACTTATATCTGTTCATTCTGTCTGTGGATCAGTGGATCTTCATAGGCATCCATAAAATCAGGTCCGAGGCGTACCGCTTCATCCGCAAAAGGAAGCCCCTTTACCTCCGTAAATATGGTTACCACCTTTTTAAAACGCAGATTCGGGAAAAAATTCAGCATCTCCATGGGCATGGATGCATCGAACTGGGGATATTCCGCAAAAAGCTTCTGGTAATCCAGCAGGTCTCTGGGATGGGGCTTTAAAAATATGGTGCCCTCTTTTTCATACATTTTGATAATATCCCGGAAGATCTGTTCTCTCACATCCAGTGCGCATACCGGATCCGTGAGGATCAATATTTTATCTCCCACCTTATTGCTCTCTTCGATCTGGTGTTCCAGTTCGTCTTTATTTCTCACGAATGCCTGCAGGAGCAGCTGCTTATCCTCCGCTGTCAGCCGGTCTTCCAGCGGCTTTCTGGGAAGTTCGATATATCGGGGACAGGGATAGCGGATGGCGGAAATGTCATTTACTTCCATATCCATGCAGTATTTTCCGTAGCCGTTCTGAACAAAGATCAGGTTCAGATACATGGACAGGAATGCCTTGATCTTAAAATGTCCACGGTTGTCATATCGCGCCGCGTCAAAATTCTTGAGACAGTTCAGGCCGTCTTCCACGGCATGATAGCGGATATGGTTCTGATTCAGGTAGTAGCCGATGGGATCGGAATCGCAGTAGACATAAATGTCCTTGTAAGTCCGAAGATCTACCGGCACATAAGAAGCCTCGAGTCTGGCGTACTCCTTCGTAAAGCGGATCCGGTTCTTCAGATTCCCCAGAAAGCTTCCGGTGTCCTCCCGGTATTTTTCCAGTTCCGGGAAGAAATCTTCACGCTTCTCATCGAATTCCAGTACCTCTTCGAACAGTCCCGTGCTCTCCACCCGGGATTTCAGGTTCTCGAAATTATTGGACATTTTGGACAGCACTAAAGTAGCAGCCCCTGCTTTCTTCGCAGGATCTGCCTCCGCCCTTAATTTCAGTTCTTTTAAAAAAGTCACATATACATGATAGTATGTGTGACAGATATAGATTCTGTCTTTCATATATAATCTCTATTATTGCTTATTTCCATATAGTTTTGTAACTATTCACTCCCCATCCGCAAAATCGCTGCTATGCGGATTCTATGAATAGTTACACTATAGCACACTTTTCTCTTCCAGTAAAAAATCTTATGAAATTTTAAGAAAGTTGGGGTAACAGTTCAGCCATAGGATGACAGAATTGGTGCCTGGGTGCTTGCACACAAGGCAACGATTCTGTCATTCTATGAGCAGAACGCAAGGTCAATGAAATAAAAGATGAGCTGCGATGCGGCGCCGGCTGCGAAGCAGACGCTTTTATGAATTGGCCTTGCGCTGAACTGTTGCAACGGCTGAACCTTTACAATCTATACACCCAGATCCCCCAGTAAGAGTCTTCTGTTTCAAAGTATCCCACAAGTTCCATACTCATCCTGTCGGCATCGCCGATCTCAGCTCCGGAGAACAGGTACTCACATCCCAGTTCCCGCAATGCCTCCATGTCAAATTCCAGGCCTTCATAGACCAGTGTGTTTCCCTTTTGCAGGCGCATGTAATTGCCGGTAATGCTGTTGAACAGATAGCAGCGGTTCCCCCATGTATCAAAGTATACCCGCACTTCTTCGTTTTTCTCGATCTCCGGCGCAATAACTTCCCGGAATCTGTGCTTGTACTCCAGAGGATAATTGTTGGAATATCCGTCCACCGTATAAAAACCATGCATCAGTGCCGGTGCCGGACTGATCCCCAGATGCGCCACACGATAGGTGCTCTTGTCCCGGCCAATCGCATCATCGATCTCCTGCATCAGATCCTCTGAAAACCAGCTTTCCCAGGAGATATATCCCGTGATTCCGGATCCGTTATTGATCTGGTTCACATTGAGATACATTCCGGAATTCACTTTCAACAGCTGAAGCGTCGGCAACAGACACACTGCCAGGATCACCAGTTTTCCCGGCAGCATCCTGCTGTCGGTATGCGGCACTTTCGTTCTCCACAATACCGCTGCCGCCAGTGCGAACTCCAGATACCAGTCCGCAGGATACAGCCAATAGAACCGGTGGATCTGAAAATAGTGTAAAAATCCCGTGACGCTGTTTTTGAAATCAACGACCACCGTCATATGACAAAATGCATAAAACAATGCGATGCCGATCAGGAATAAAAAGTTGATAACAGCCGCCTTGTATATCATTCTGTCCGTTTCTTCCTTTTTGCAAAATGCTCCCAGAAGCAGGAATATGACAATCGGCAGGATCAGATATTTATGTAAGGACGGTGCGTGTTGTGCGCTGTTCCGGAAGAGGCTCCAAAAAGTCTCAAAAAAGGGAGTCGCGGAAGACACCATTTCTTCCCGGTGGCTGACATAACTGCTGTCTCCCACCAGAATCTCCAGGATCAGTGACCAGTTGACAATGACATAAGTCACCAGCAATTCTGCAAATCCCAGAACCGGCCATTTATTCTTTCTTTTCTGAAAGAAGGCAACAAGGAGTGCCAAAAGCCACAATCCCAGCACCACATAACCGGTATACACCAGGTGGCTGGTCAGGCCGAACAGTAACGTACACATCAATGCGGGAAGGATTCTTTTCCGTTTCCACAGGCACAGAAAGGCATATGCCACCAAAGGAATGCCGAATTCCGAAAGACCGTAGACCGGATATAAGGGCAGCACACAGAAACATGCCCCGGCTATCACCGCCAGAATACTGCTCTCCGTGCTCTCCTTTACCAACAGATACATTCCCAGAAACGCCAGCACAAAACAGATCATGTATTGTGTAAGAAACGCCACCCTGGCAGAAAACAGACAATACAGCGGCAGGAATAGAATGGCCGACGGCTGCATACCGCTGGCATTGACCCCTCCCAGCATCTCCGGATATACCGTACTGCCGTCCCATAAATGTCTGGCGGGAAGCATATAATTCATAATGCTTTCATCCAGCTGGTCGTTGATCTCAAAGATGCAGCCATCCCCCAGAATAAAATAGGGGGAAAAAAATACAACCACGATCAAAATTCCGGTCCACCAGAGAGGAATCCTGTCCAGCCACAGGAGGAACCGGTTGATCTGTCTGCCTATTGCAGGTTTTTCATCAGAAGTGAACAATAATATAGTCCCCCTTATCTACAATATACCCCTCCTGCGGATATTCCGGCAGATCCAGAGACTCTTCTTCCGCTGCCGCATAGAGGCTGATGTCCTCCAGAGCCACCAGCTGATGCCCGTGCATTTCAAAAAATTTCACCAGCTCCGCATCGGAATCAAAGGCATAGCGTCCCCAGTCGATAACAGACAATGCCGGTGTCTGTGCCACCCACACTCCTCTGGATCCACGATTGTATTTATCCAGCAGATCCGGGTCCACCAGATCCGCCAATCGTTTCATCTTATAATAAACAGGGCTGCTGTAGCTCACATAGGCATCCTGAACTATGCTGCAGGGAATATCATAATTTCCCGTGAAGATCACCGGTTTTGAAGTATCAAAGTCCCGTTCCAGATCCATTGCAATCTGATCCACGGTCTTCACTGCCGCATCATATTTTTTCTTGTCAATATAGAACCATCTGGTCATATCCATACACTGGTTCCAGAGGATCACCGCCAGCACCAGAACTGCAAGTGCCCTCACACCAGCAGAGATTTTTCTGCCAGCCGTATTCTTCGCTTTTGGGGACATAGTTCCCGTCAGCTGCCAGATCCCATACACAAAAAGCAGCGCTCCGTATCCACAGAAGACCGGCAGGAACTGTGCCGAACGGTACAATGTGGCTTTTCCTTCAATGAACAGAAGAGAAAATGCTGCCAAATAAGCGGCAGGCAACAACAGAAGTGCCCACAGATCTCTGCCGCGGATCACCCGCACCAGCGTCACCACAAGGATCACAGCCGCTGATAATATAAAAATCCGGATCGGCAGATAAGCATAGGCAAATACCCCATACAGCACAAAGGTCCTCTTGAGGATCATGGCAAGCTCCCCGAAAGCCCCCGGCTGCAGCATCCAGCCCAGCATTTCCGTCACGGAACGCTGTACCGCCTCTCCCCGCAGATATTCCAGGTGAAATGCTTTCGTCACTACCACGATCATCACACTACGCAGCACAATGGCCACAAGCGCCGCCACCGCACCGGCCACCAGTGTGGCAAATATGTCCTTCTCCTGACGTCCCCGTGCGATCCGCTCCGTCAGCAACAAGAGCATCAGCCCCGCCAGCCACAGGATCATAAAGGACTCGTAACATCCCATGGCAATCCACAAAAAGACTGCCGCCGTCAGGATCTTAGCCACTGCCAGGCATCCCAGTTTCTGCCGGATACCGGATCCTTTTTGCATTTTCCGGGTACTGCTCTGCCATTCCCTGACACAGCACAGGCTGATGCCACAGCACAGATAGCCGATGGCGATACCGTTATGCAGGAAATAAGTAAAGACTTCACTGATCAGGGGACTGGAGAGAAAGACAGCACCGAAGAAAGCATAGCCTGCCGTCGGAACCTTCTCTCCCAATACAGAATAAAACAATGCAGACCAGACGACCGCTGCTAGCACCAGTATCACAACTGCCGCAAAATCCGTCACGAAGGGAACAAACTCTGCCAGCGATACCACCTTATTCAGCAAAAACAGAACCCACCGCCCCACAATGGCGATCAGTCCTTCTTCAAAATAATATAAGGATGGCGTATCATCGATGCCGATGGTTGCATTTGTCACCTTATAGCCGTAGGCACACACCGCTGTCAGTAACAGGATCCCCATATACAGGCGGTTCTGCTGGAAGTGTTTCCCGTAGCTCTTCCATTTCTGCATCACTTTTTCCATGCTTTTCATCCATTCCTTTTTCTTATTCGTCCATTACTGTGCTACTCTTCCTCCAGCTTCTCCAGGCGGAAGATTGCAAAATCATAATACATATAATGAAATTCCAATACCTGTTCATAGCTGTACTCATCTTCCATTTCATTGGGGTAGCCCCCCTGGAAGCAGATATACCACAGATTATCATAAGTGTCCAGCTGACTGTAACTGCTCAGTGCTTCCGTATTCACAAAAGGAAGACTGTACAGCTTATATGCGATCGTGTAGTAATGCAGTTCAGGATGATACACATTCAAAAAGATCGTATGCGTATACGGTCCGATGATCGCATCATTCTCCGTCATGTATTCCTCCACGAAATTCTCGTAGGTTTCCAGACCGTCATCATATTCCAGACTGATCTCGGAGGTATACTGTAACAGGAAGCAGAGACCTGCCGTTCCCAGAAGGCCTGCAGCCCATATTTTCCTGCTTTTGCCTTTTGTGTTCTCCGTGATCTGTGCAAATCCCACGGCATACCACAGCATGACAAAGCCCATGCCCGGGAACGCATAACGGCCCATAAAACAGTTATTGACCGTAGCGGAGATCACGCCTCCCACGATACCCGTCAGGGCAAATGTGCCAAACGCGATGGCCGGTGCAATGTTATGATTCTGTCTCACCCAGTCCACGGCTCCGTAACTGAGTACCAGACATAATGCCATTCCCAACAGTACGACAATGCCAATGGGAGTCTCCACCGCTGAGAACCATTCCTTACAATAATCCATCACGGAATACAGCGTTGCCAGTTCCGCAGTGGAACCGTCATCGTAGCGCATCCGCAGGACAAATTGCCGGATCGTCACCGCCAGCCAGGGAGAAAACACCAGCGCCACCGTAAATCCGGAGATAAAATACCCCTTGATCAGCTCCTTCTTATGGCAGATCAGGATCACCGCGAAAAACAGCAGATAGAATAAGAACGTCTGGATCAATGCAAAGGTATGACAATATACCGTGCCGATACTGGCGATGCAGAATACGATCCATTTTTTCCGGGCCGGCTCTCTGAAAATGTCATAGGCAGACAGTCCCGTCAACGTCAGAAAGAACAGGGCCACCGCATACATTCTCACATTTCCCGCCTGTACACTGAAGATCGGCATCAGCAGGGAAAACAGCATAAAATACACCGAAATCTTACGATCAAACAATTTTGCCACATAATATTTTCCCAGCAGCATATATCCCAGCATGAACAGCACGGACATCAGCTTCAATGCCCAGAAATGGGTTCCTCCGCCGCACAGATGATAGAAGCTTTTTAACAGCACATAGTAAAACGGTGAGTGATCATCCGTGGCTGTAATATAGATCAGCCGCTTCCAGGGCAGGGATACCATGGATGCCGAATAAGCCTCATCATACCAAAGGCTGTTGGTAATGCAGAAGGCTCCCCAGAGAAGCAGTGCCGCCACCGGCAGTCCATGCCACAGCAGTGCCCACATATTGTTCTCTGTGAAATTATGCTGTTTTCTTCTCTGTGTCTCCATTACGTCCATAGTTTCTTCCCGTTCTGTCTTTTTTTATTTCACATATCAGATTTCAGATCTTTTATCAGTATCTCCGGTACAGCACCATATCCGCATCCCTGCCGAGCTCTTCATACCCTGCCGTCCGGCACATTTCATCGATGGCTCCACCGCTCACCGTTGCCAGATAACGACTCTGCAGCTCTGTCAGATGCTCCGTAATATATTCCCGTTCACAGCAGCTGATGCCAAAGCCCTTCGGTGCACTGTACAAAAGCTGCCATTTCAGATTCTGATGGCCTTCCGGGGTCTCATCTCCGAAGGTCCAGATCACTACATTCTCATAATTCGGCACCTGTTCTGTGTCCATGGCCAGTTTTTCCGAGAAGATTTCCCGCCAGTACTCCACCTGTGCCTGCCGTTCCTCTGTCACATAGGGAATCTGATAGTCATAAGGCTCCACCGCCTTGAAGCTGTACAGATACAGGAAAGCCGCTCCCAGAAGCACCGCTTTCTTATAATATCTGGTCTCCAGCATACTGACGATGAAAATGCCTGCTGCGATAAAGGTCAGGAAATGTTTGCTGCCTTCCACCATTTTGTACATGAGCAAATGTGCGAACAGCATGGCGATGAGGCTCAGGGCAAAATGCACTTCAATAACCAGCTGGTTGTGCAGTTCCCGTTTTCTGTCCTCTGTCAGTGTGTACGGTCCGAACAGCGCCTCCCGTACCTTCTTATCCTCCGGCTCCATAGCGATCCGTTCCACCCGCTTCGCCCGGCGCAGTGTGCGGATGTCCAGAAAACTCTGCACCAACAGGATCAGCAGTACCAACAGATAACCGTCAAAAAAGGCTCCGGAAGCCAGGCCATTCCGTCCCCCTTCGATACAATGTCTGTAGAATTCCAGTCCTTTCCAGTAAAGTGTTCCGAAAAGGTTGCGGAAGCCCGCGCCGATCCCATCAGTGAAAAAGGTAGTGATCCAGTCCGTATAAAACAGCGGTGTAAAATATTCCGCTCCCAGATAATGTTTGATCAGGGCATAGGTAATTCCCGTTGCCGCCACTATCAGAATCGATCCGATCCACCCTGCCTTTTTATTACGGCAGATCCAGAAATAGCAGGCCAGAGCCAGAAACAGCAGCATATAAGGCCGCATCAGGGTCAGCAGTACCGAGATCACGAACATGGCGATCAGTTTCCCGCGGCTCTCCTTTTTCAGATAGCTCATGGCCAGTCCGTAGAACAGGATCAGCAAGCTGAAGCAGATCACCTCCGGCATACCGGACAGCATATATCTGACAAACAGGGAATACAGGCTGAACAATACCGTCAGGATCCCCAGCTGTTTCCAGGTGGGCTTCACCAGCCAGACAAATACAAACATGGTGATCGTCAGCAGCACGATATTGCAGATCACCGGAGACAGCAGATTCCAGCCGAATAACAGTCCCCACAGGATCCAGGGAAATACCAGCACCGGACTCCATGCTGCAAAGGACAACTGCAACGCATGACTTTCGTTAAAACCGAAATATCCCCGGGGAAAACCGTAATTTACGATTCCCTCCACCTGCTTGAAATAGAATAATTCGTCGTTCCATTCCGAAGAGGGAAGATACACCTGTCCGATGCTTCTTCCTTCCGCTGCCGTCCGTACCAGACAGCAGAGCAGGGGAAGCAGTGCCATCAGTACCGCTTTCAGCAGTGTCATATAACGTTTGTCCTGTTTCCACCAATCCACAAAACGTTCTTTCTTCATCCGTTTTCCTGTTACCCTTCTGTTTTATTTCGATTTACCGGTCTTCCTCACCCAGATGGATCTTTTCCCGGATCACATACTGGGGAGAATTATTCATGCTGATGTAAATACGTCCCACATATTCCCCGATCAGTCCCAGCATGATCATGATCATGCCGCCGAAAAATACCACGGCTGCCATCAGGGCACTAAAGCCCATGGGCACATTAGGATTCACCAGACGCTTGATAATGGTATAGATTCCATAGAGGAAGCCCATACCGGCACATCCCACACCCAGTGTAGTGGCAATCCGCAGCGGTTTCACCGAGAATGCGGTAAATCCGTTGAACCATAAGCCCAGCAGCTTTTTCAATGTATATCCGGAACTGCCTTCCTCTCTTTCCCTGTGACACACCGCCACATTGGTAATGTTTTTGGTGGCCCGGAGCACCAGTCCAATGACATAGGGGTAGGAATTCTCATAGCGGATCATATCCTCCACCACGAATCTCTTCACTGCAAAATAGCTGGAAATATACAGATCCGCCGGTTTATCCAGCATCATCCGGGTCATCAGCTCATTGACCTTGCTTCCCATATTCCGGAATGTGGAATGCTGTTTATGTTCGTAGCTGGCGTAAACGGCATCGAAACCCTCTTCCAGCTTGCCCAGCAGCTTGTCCACTTCATCCGCCGGTGTCTGTCCGTCATCATCCAGACACACCACGTAATCGCCGTCGGAATGACGAAGTCCCGCCATCAGTGCCGCATGCTGTCCGAAATTCCGGGCAAAGCCGATTCCCTTGACATTGTCATATTTATCACACAGATCCCTTATGGTTCCCATGGTATTGTCCGGGGAAGCATCGTTCACCAGAAAAATATCGTATTCATACTGCGTGAGTTCCTGCATTTTTTCCCGGATCTCCTTCACCACATGGGGTAAGGTATGTTCCGAGCGATAACAGGGGATTACAAAACTTACTTTTTTCATAATTGTGTTCTATTCCTCGTTTTCCTGATCATTTCCGGAATTCACTGCTGCCATCCAGACGATGTCCCGGTAGTCGCCTTCAATACACACA
This sequence comes from Clostridium sp. AM34-9AC, assembly GCF_003480225.1. Taxonomy (NCBI): domain Bacteria; kingdom Bacillati; phylum Bacillota; class Clostridia; order Eubacteriales; family Clostridiaceae; genus Clostridium; species Clostridium sp. AM34-9AC. The sequence goes on along the minus strand of NZ_QUIU01000016.1, from coordinate 22,690 downwards.
TCGTCCCGCAACAGGCCCTCTCTGCGAAATCCCGCTTTTTCATAGCTGCGGATCGCCTGCCCGTTCTCCGACAGAGCCCGCAGGTACACTCTGTGCAGCTGTTCTTCCTCGAAGCAGTACCGGAGCATCAGCTTTGCCGCTGCCGTACCGGCACCTCTGCCTCTGGCATCGGCCTCTCCGATGAAAATACCGTATTCCGCCTTGTTATGATGTCTGTCAATATCCCGGATATAGACGGATCCCAGTGGCTTGTCGTTTGCCAGATCACAGATGATCATCTGCACCACATCGCCGGTCTCCACATGGGTCCGGATCCAGTTCTCATGGGACTCTCTGGTAAAAAGAGCCTGATAGATAAAATTTTTCCGCACGGCATCACTGTTGCGCCATGCCACGATCCGGTCGGTATCCTCACGGGTCATCAGCCGTAAATAGATTCCTGCTCCGGTATCCCGGTAAACTCCGGGAATCCGTTCCGGCGCTATCCGCTTTTTTATTTCTGTCCGCATGGTATCCTGCATAATATTCACTCCTTATGCCTGTCTGTAGGCATTGCACAGATCGATCACTCTGGCGATCTCATCCTCCCGCATCTCCGGGAACAGCGGCAGGGTCACGCAGTGTGCGGCCAGATATTCCGCATTGGGACAGTCTCCCGGCTGATAGCCCAGATTGGCATAAGCCTTCTGTAAATGGCAGGGTACCGGATAATGCATGTTACATTCCACATCATTTGCTGCCATATATCGGATAAAGTCTTCATGATCCGGCACCGTGATGACAAACAGATGGAAGACCGGAGTGGTGTTCTCCGGATGTCTCTGCATGGTGATCAACGGATTTGTGATCTCCTTCAGATAACGATGTCCGATCTCCTGCCGTCTCTTCGTCCACTCCGGCAGATATTTCAGGCTGACACTCAACACTGCCCCCTGCAGACCTTCCAGCCGGTAGTTGTAACCGATCTCATCATGATAATACCGCACATCACAGCCTTGATTCTTCAGACGGTCGATATGCTTATAATATTTTTCTTCCTGACAGGTAACACTGCCGCCCTCACCAAAGGCGTAGAGGTTCTTGCCCGGGTAGAAGCTGAAGCAGCCCAGGTCTCCCAGTGTTCCCACATTTCTGTCCTCAAACTTTGCTCCGTGAGCCTGGGCACAATCCTCCACCACAAACAGTCCGTGACGGTCTGCGATCTTGCGGACTCCCGCATAGTCAAAAGGCTGACCGTAGAGGTGAACACCGATAATGCCTTTCGTCTTTTCCGTGATCTTAGCCTCCAGTACGGAAGGATCGATCTCCCAGGTATCCGGCGTACAGTCTGCGAACACCGGTGTGGCTCCTGTATAGCTTACCCCCCATGCAGTTGCTATATAAGTATTGGCCGGAACGATCACTTCATCCCCGGGGCCTACACCCAATGCCAGCATTGCCAGATGCAAAGCGGAGGTACCGTTGTTGACACCACTGGCAAATTTGCTTCCCACATAGGCGGCAAACTCTTTGTCAAAGGCATCTGCATATTTCCCGCCGGAAAAAGCGGTCTCTTTACATACGTTCTCAATGGCTTTCCGGTAGGCTTCCGCATGCGCCTCCACATCTCTTGTCAGATCGATTCTTTTAATATGTGCCATGGTATTATCCTTCTTTCTTCCGTTTCCGGGGCAAAAGCCCTCAACCTTGATGCCTACGGATTGTTCCGTGCTACGCACTTATGAGCGAGTTCATGTGGGCTTAGACCTTTTTCCCCTGGCATCTTATATATGCTTCTTAATATAAAACTCGTTAAACAATCTTGCAATCTGTACCAGATAATTACAGATCGTCTTAAATACCTTAACGGTAGTATTGTAATCTTCCTGCCACTCCACCGGGTAATCCAGGATCTTCACGCCCCGCTTCTCCGCCCGTAACAGGAATTCGATCATATAGAACCAGCCGTTATCCTGACTGCAGCCCTCAATCAGGGAAAGAGCAGTCTGTCTGCGTACAAAGGTAAAGCCGCAGATGGCATCCGTGGACTTCATCCGCAGGAACAGTTTCAACAGAATCAACAGTCCCTGGGACGTGATCCTGCGATACCATTTTCTTCCCTTTGTATCGGATTCTCTGGCGAAACGGCTGCCGTTAATGTATTCGATCTGAGGCTGTGTTTCAAAAAGATGGATTGCCTCTCCCAGATGTTTGATATTGGTAGACAGGTCAATGTCCATATATCCCACCACGTCACCGTGGCTCAATTCCACACCTCTGCGGAAAGCCGCACCGACACCGCGGACATTGATTCTCTCATATCTTACTTTTTCATATTTCTGACAGAGCATCTCCGCGATCTGCGGGGTCTCGTCCTCGGAACCGTTATCCACAATAATGATCTCATAATCTTCAAATGCGATCTTGCGCAGATACTCCACCGTCCGTGTCACACCGCTTTCCAGCCGCAGACGCTCATTTAATACCGGAAAAATTATCGTAAACATCATTTTGTCAGTTTTTCCACTCCTTCTATTACATAACGCTGTCTCTTAAAGCTCATATTCAGAATGACGGACAGGTATTTGAAGATCAATGTCAGCATCACCGACATCATGAAAAATCCAAAAGAAATCAGAGTCATCAGGCTCATCCAGCCTTCCACCGGGCGTACCGTGCTGAAGATGGAATAAACGATCCACCCGAACATGATCACCATGACTACAAACAGAATACTACTGATCAGCATGGAAAATTTCTCCAGTACATCCGTGAAAATGATCAGCGTATCCAGAGCCAGACTGCTGCGGGTATTCCGCTCTTCCCGGTTCCTGGTTCCCTTTGCCATCTCTTTATTGTCATAGACTATGGTCTCCGCCCGCAGTCCGCAGTTCATATACATGGCCTTGCGGTAAGGAATATACGCATTCATCTGATTCACACGGTTCACTGCCCGTCTGGAAATAATGCGGAAACGTTCCTGACGCAGCTTATGGGTATTACGGCTTCCCAAATTGTACACCGCATAGAAAAGTCTGGAGGTAAATGCTACATTCCGCTTCGGTGCCGCAGCCACCACGTCATAGCCTTCCAATGCCTTATGATAGATATCCATGATCAGGGACGGTTCAAAATCCAGCAGACAACGGTCGAATTCAAAGAGAAAATCTCCAACAGCCAGATCTCTTCCGGCGTTCATGGCCATTTCCACCCCCTGATAAAAGCTCAGATTGATCAGGCTCACCACATGGCGGGTATTGCTTTCTCCCAGATACCGGTGGATCTCCTCAATGGTATCATCCATGCAGCAGTCATTCACACAGACGATCTCATATTTTTCAAAATTCTGTTCCATGGTCCCGCAGACAGTCTTCAGAAACTCTCTGATATTTTTTCCATCGTTGTGCAGATACAGCACGCAGGATACGAAATTTTTCTCTTTATTCTGTATTGCTTCTTTCTCCATAATGTTTCCTTTTTCTTCGCGATTAATCTAAAAACGGATCCAGATCATATACGGTATTGATCTTGCCCGATAATACACTGATAAAAACAGGATCTTCGGAAAGAGCCCGGATTACTGTGGGTCTCGAATCGTCGATCTCCGAAGCCTTCAGAATGGGCTTCATGGAAAACAAAGATTTCTCATAGCTGAACGCATACTCTTCCCGCATATATTTCCGTGCCAGTGTGGACATATACTCCCAGGCGCTCTCCGGTCTGCCGGGGCAATCGTTACAGTTCCCCAGAAAACCTCCCTGACAGCAGTTGCCATTCTCTCCCACACAGGGAAACTGTGGTGTCGCATCATAGCTGGTCTTATGAGGAGTAAAGGTTACCGAAGTCAGGGAATGATAACCGGTCTTTCCAAACGGCATAATGGAGAAAAAGGGGCCATCCATTACCGTAAAACCGATATTCCGGATCTTATCGCTGGCTTTGCAGAGAATGATCTCGCACAGTTCATATTTCAGTCCGAAATCCTGAGTCTCTGCGCCCTTTACTTTCCTCAGGATCTGATTCACAGAAGCATAGGTGGCATTCAGGACAAAGGGAGCCCGGTAGACCTCCTGTTTTCCTTCGTGAAGTGCCGTCACCTCATAACAGTCCGTCTGCTTTTCGATCTCCGTGATCTTCCGTCCGAAATGCAGCTTTATGCCGGGATATTTTGCAATCTCCTCCATGAGGTAATCCCGCAAAATATGGGCATCGTACGTATATTCCTCCGTCAGGAACGCTCCGTCACACAAGCCCGGCTGAAAATACTCTTCCACCGGAAGAGGTTTGCAGGGGATCCCCGCATCCTTGCAGAATTTGCGGAACTCGGTTGCGTCTGTCCAGGAAAAATGGCTGGAAGTCGCGTAGATCTGCTCAAACTTCGTATGAATACAGAAGGAATAGTCCTCCACAAAACGCTTGAAATACCCCGCTGATTTCATAGCGGTGGACAGAGATCTGGGATAATGGTAGCCCATGTGAACTCTGGCCTGATTGATATATGTGGCTCTGGTAAAAGGAGCCTGTTCGATCTCCAGTACCTCTACCTGTTGTCCTCTTTTTCCACAGTACAGGGCCGCGTACAAGCCATACAGTCCCGCACCGATGATCAGTTTATCCATTTTTCCTCCTGCCGGTGACAAGCGCCAGTACATAAGGCAGCGCCAGCATCACCGGATATACATATCGCATCTGTACGGTGGGCCCGAACAACATGGTCCCGTAATAGCCTGCCACAATGGCAAGGGGCAGACAGAACCGCTTCCTGTCTACGATCACCAGCACTGCTGCCAGGGCCAGATACAGCCACAGATAGCTTCCCGGCACGAAGAGATATTTCAATACCGGAGTCCGCAGATAACTGTTGTTCTCCGCCCAGCTCTCCAGCTGTTCAAAGAGCCACGGCCATTTGCTGTCCTTGTAGATCCCTCTGTCATTCAGCGTGTCTTCTTCCCATCTGGTCTGCACATAGCTTAATCCTGCTCTGCCCTCCACACGGTTCACATCCGCATGGGTCGTATCAAACGGAGACAGGAACCCGGCATTGGTAGCCAGTGCCGCATTGATCATATCTCCCGGATACTGCGTCAGCAGGTGCAGATATACCCGGATAAATTCACCGGAACGGTAGCGTGCCACATAAGTGTTGGTATGTCTTTTGACAGGATCCGCAATTCCGGGATCATAATCCCGATACGCCTCATCCAGAATAAAATCATTGATCAGTGCTTTGTCCGCCGCATCCATGGTATTGTCATCCTCCGCAAGGACGCTGACTCCCCCGTGATAGATCATACAGCGGGATAACTGCTGGATCGGCATGCTCAGCATCTCCCGGCGGTCTCCCTGTTCCGCATGCGTGACGGAAAATACCGCAGACAGCACAAAAAGCCCTACGCAGAAAGCTGCTCCGCATACCACCAGCAGTCTCCCCCAGAGCTTCCTCGCTTTTTTTCCGAAACAAAAGGTCAGGAATGTAAAAGCCAACAATACGATCATTGCATATTTTCCGTTGTTACGGAATAAGATCATCCCCACGGTTCCCAGGGCAAACAGCAGATCCCGGATCCCGGGCCGCCAGGCATTGCGGTCTTCCCACAGCAGATCTGCGAGACTGACCAGCTGCAACAGCAAAAATACACTGAATACCGTGTCCTTGGTCATGCTGACACTCATATACCAGTGAAACGGGAAAAACATCCCCAGTAACTGAATGGCCAGCTGCCACCCTGCGGCAGTTTTCCGGTGATGCAGTACCAGCATTCCATAAGCCATGCTTCCCGAAAGCAGCAGCATCTGTACTGCCGTATAGAATGCCATTCCGGCATTCACACTGCCGAAGATATGACTTCCCAGCCACAGCATCCCCTGTAGAAACAGAGTATGCACAATGGGGTGATGATCGAAATAATAATGTTCCATGATCTGTCCCGTCTGCACCGGTGCATCATAGGCACAGATTCCGGGATAATATGCCAGATATACCGGCAGCCAGGCCAACAGCAGAAACAACAGACTTCCGAAAAATATCTGCACACCGGAGCGGCGCTGCAGCCAGGCGGAAAGGCGGGCATACCATGCAGCCTGCTTTTTCCCGGTGTCTTCGGCGGTCTGTGCCCGGTTCCAAAGTCGATGCACCACCCAGGTTCCAAGAAATCCCAGAAGGCACCCCAGCACTACCGTCCACAGCAAAGTACTTCCGATGTAGTCTGCCGTCCACAGGATGTTTCCCGCAGATGCCAGATCTTTTTCTGTTTTTGCAAAAAATACAAACAGACATCCCAGAACACTCAGCAATACAACGCCTTTGCGTCTGGGAAGAATTTTCTTTTCCTGCATATTACAACCCTTTACGCACCTGATGCTCCCCATGGACGCGATTCAGGCGATATTCAAAATCTTTCCGGTCCTTGGCCGCCATGACTTCCAGCATCATACCGGCAAAAAACGACTGGATCCCCGCCAGCAGGATAAAGCCACAGGCGATCAGTGTCGGGAATCTGGGCACCAGACCGGTATTCAGATATTCCAGGAAGACCGGTACGAACAGGATCACGGAAACAGCGATCAATAACAGGGCCAGCATACCGAAAAAGTGCAGCGGCTTGTAATTTTTGTACAGCTGCATCATTTTACGGATCACACGGAAGCCATCGCTGTAGGTATTCAGCTTGGACTCACTGCCCTGGGGACGATTGCGGTATTCCACCACTACGTTTTCCACCTGCATGTTGTAGTTCACCGCGTGGATCGTCATCTCTGTCTCGATCTCGAATCCCTTGGAAAATACCGGGAACGTCTTTACAAATTCATAGCTGAAAGCGCGATAACCAGTCATGATATCCTTAATGTTGGCATGAAACAGGCTGTTGATCCCCGCCCGCATCAGACTGTTGCCGAAATTGTGGAACGGGCGCTTGTTCTCCGTAAAATAAGTAGAGGAAAGCCGGTCTCCCACCACCATATCCGCCTGGTGCTGCAATACCCTGTCTACCATCTCCTGTGCGCAATCCAGCGGATATGTGTCATCTCCGTCGATCATCAGGTAACATTCCGCATCGATCTCACGGAACATCCGGCGTATTACATTTCCCTTTCCCTGTGCATATTCATAGCGTACGATTGCTCCTGCCTCCGTAGCCAGCTCCACAGTGCGGTCGGTGGAATTGTTATCATATACATAGGTCACTGCCTGGGGCAGGAACTTTTTCACATCCGACACCACCTTGGCGATGGTCTTTTCCTCGTTATAGCAGGGAATCAATACCGCAATTTTATCCATTTTCCATTCCTCGTATTTCATTTTATCATTCAGAGCATCACATAAATTTGCAAAACCGCCTGATAAATCGGGCTTTCCTTTTGCATATATAAAACTATTGTACCACGCTTATTGATTTACAGCCACTGTTTTTTTATGCTATAATCAAGCGTGAAAATGCAGCGCTCAAAAGTTCCGGAAGACTTCCTGTCTCTCGCCGGTGCTTGCTGGCAAGAAAGGACTTTTCCCATGCAAAAGTTTTATCGTCTGTCTGTAAATATCGTAAAGATCCTGACACTGCTGCTGGCAGTTTTTCTGTTTATTGGCAGCTTTCTCACTACCTGTTATGCCGAAAACATGGAGACCCAGCAGGTGCTTCTGCGCTTTGACAATCCCTTGTGGAATCTGCCAGAGCTTGCCGGATACGGGCTTTTATTTGCCTGTTGTCTGTCTCTGTCCGGCAAGGCCGGTGCGAAATTCCGCCGCGGGCTGCTTGTTTTTACTCTGGGGCTGATCCTGCTTCTGGGTGGGGTGCTCATCGTCTTCGGCCGCACAGTTCCTGCTGCGGACGCCTTATCTGTATACAATGCTGCCGCTGAATGGATCCTTGGAAATAAAGATATTATCCACCCCACTGTCTCTTATCTGTCCTATTATCCACAGCAGATCGGCCTGATGGCCTTTCTGGAGCTGCTGCTCCGCCTGTGGAATCTCACCGGGCTGAGCGCTCCCGCCTGGCATTTTGTCAAGCTGGTCTATGTCTGCCTGCTGTGCGTGGCCGTTCTGTTCCAGTACCGTTCCCTGCGCTATCTGTGGCCGGATGATTGGGAACCGGTCTCCTGCTGTTATCTGATTCTGGTATGCTGTAACCTGCCTATGATCCTGTACAGTTCCTTCGTCTATGGCGAGATCCCTTCCTTCGCAATGCTTTCTGTGGGACTATTTCTTCTGTTAAAGCTGTTGGCAGACTGTATTCCGGCACATTCCGTGGAGACCACTTCCCCGGACGGCACCCACGTCGTGGGTACTTCCCACGCATTATCCGCAGTTACGGTCTTTACCGCCCTTGGCAGTATCCTGTTCCTTACTTTAAGTGTGATGCTGCGCAAGAACTCCCTGATCCTCATTATTGCTGTGCTGCTGGTGCTGTTCTTCGAAGCGCTGCGTCCGGGACGCAGCGGCAGGGCGTGCATCGGCCTGATGGCTATGGCAGTCTGTCTTTCCATTACCTCCGTGGGAGTCCTGCCGCTGGTGCAGAAGTGCTACGAGAAAAAAGCTGGCAATACCTTAAGTTCCGGTGTCACCGCCGTGTCCTATTTTGCCATGGGGATGCAGGAATCTTCCCGGGGATGCGGCTGGTACAACGGCTTCAATATCGATACCTATGATGCTGCCGGGATGAATTCCGACGCAGCCAATGCAATCAGCCGGGCGGCGATCAACGAGCGTATAGCCTATTTCCGGGAGCATCCCGGCTATGCCGTGAACTTCTATCTCCACAAGCATCTGTCTCAATGGGCAGACGGTACTTATGCCAGCCGGCAGGCCACTCTGGCCACCTACGGTGGGCGAAGCGACTTTTTGAAGGAAGTCTATGAAGGTTCTCTTGCCTCTGCTTATATCGAATGGGGCAATGCCTGGCAGAATGTGTTGTATCTGGGCATGCTGTTGTTCTGTATTGCTACAGTCAGAAAGCGCCGTCCCGGCAATGGCTCCGCGAATGCCGCAGCCAACGACGATTTCCGTTTCCACAACATCTGCCTCTACACCTATACGGGACTGATCGCCGTGCTGGGCGGTTTCCTGTTCCACACGATCTGGGAAGCCAATTCCCGCTATATTTTCGTGTACAGCCTGCTGCTGATGCCTTACTGTGCCGCCGGGATCCATGATGGACTCGTGCGTCTGGCAGCATGGCGCAGCAACAGAACGCTGACACGTCACTCAAATTCATAAAAGCAAAAAACTCCCGTGAATCGAATAAAATAACATTCCATTCGGTTCACGGGAGTTCTCGTTTGTATTTTAAACCTCAAAATTCACAAATAAAATACAAAAATATGTTTTTTCAAGCCCAAAAAAATTATTATTTTCGTTAATAAAATATTTTGAACAAATTTCGTACAAAAAATCCTATCTTACCATACTTTTTGTACGAGAATGCTTATAAACGGCTTATTTACGAAAATCCTACGGAAACAGTATTTTCTAATAATACATGGCCCCCTGTAAAAAGCCCCAGAAGTAATACAGGCCACACACCAGATGCCACAGATAGGCCAGCCATTGTATCGCAGCCAGTCCCTTTTTCTTCTTCGTATCCGCCTTTCCGGTAGCCCGCAGCAATACCAACAGTGCTCCCACAAATGCAAAAAAGATACCGTACATATATCCCCAGGAAAAGTTAAAATCCATCTCCCGGAATCCCTTCTCGTACAGGCAAAACGCCATCAGAAAACTCATACCGTAAATCTGCCAGGAGAAGCGGTAAATGCTGTCTCTGCACAACTCCTTATAGTTCAACAGAAGCACCAGGATCGGGAAACCGACAGCCAGACCGATAGCCAGCGGAAGATTACCGCAATACTGCAGCCACACATGTCCCAGCGTAAAACCGATGCCGCCTTCCTGTCCCTCCTGCGGGACGAACACACCGCGGAACTGGTACAACAGATCCGCAAAAGTAGGAAGGAAGCATACTCCCAGCCAAATGGTGGGCATGAAGTTCCGGAATTTGCTGTGGAACATTCTCCACAGCATCAGAATTCCCGCGGCCCCCACCAGTACGATCGTAAAGCTCGGCTTCGCCATCGTTGCCAGTAACAGATAAACAGAAAAGAGGATATAATCTCTTCCATACTCCTTGTGGGCATTGTCCTGTTCATACAGAGGCATCAGCTCTGCATACTTGAAAAATGCCAGGATTGCAAAGGGTCGTGCCGCCATATAAGTAGCGTTATGGAAAGGATTTGCCGTAAATACTCCCAGATACTTGTACTTGATCCCCGGCAGATAGATTCCCATTGGCGGATATACCATGGATACGAAAAACAGGGATACCGCTACCGTTCCTGTGAGTACGCCGGGAAGCCAGGCTTTCCCGGGCATGGCTTTACGCAACTCCGCCCCCACGTGCCTGTCCAGCATTATTTTCAGGGCGATCATCGCTGCGCTGTTCAGCAACATCGCTGCCAGCGCCATGGCCAGTTCCGTTCCGGTGGGCAGACTGCCTGTGACCAGATGGATCACTGCCGCCAGCTTGAAGAGGATCGGATAGGGAAAGCTGTAACCGCTGTCCAGTCCCTGCATTTCCAGAATGTATGCCTTCATATCGGAATGATACAATCCCGTCCCCAACATACTTTCCACGCACTGCCGGTAAAACAGCCAGAGAGTAACCGCCGAAGCAATCCCCACCAGTACGGCAAACACAACGATCTCTATGAAATTTTCGACATTATTTCTTTTTCCCGTACTATTTTCTGCTGTTTTCTGTCTCATGCCGCCTTTTCCCGCTATCCGTCCAGGTTTCACAGTCGGATCCTATTTCAGCTTCGTGTAATATGCTACCACTTTTTTCACCGCATGGATCACATCTTCCACGTCTTCGTCGGTCAATCCGTAGTACAGAGGAATACTCATGACTTCGTTGTAGTATTTCTCCGCATTCGGGCACAGCCCTTTTTCATAACCCAGTTTTTCATAATAAGAGTGCCAGTATACCGGCAGATAATGTACCTGTGGGCAGGTATTCTCTGCATACAGCGCGTCAAAGAACTGCCGTCTGTCGCAGTTCAGATTCTCCAGATTCAGATGCAGTACATACAGATGCCAGGTCGTGTCAGACTCCGGGATCTCCTTCTGCAGGATCAGTTCCGGCATGTCTGCGAAGGCTTCGTTGTAGCGTTTGCGGATTTCCTTTCTACGTTTCTCAAAAGCAGGAAGCTTCTTTAACTGGCTAAGTAACAATGCTGCCTGAAAATCCGTCATACGATAGTTAAAGCCCAGTTCCACCTGCTCGTTGTACCACAGAGCATCTGTAGGATGTACCATTTCCTCCGGATCTCTCGTAATACCATGAGTTCTCAATCTCCTCAGATGGCGATATAGTTTCTCATCATTCGTTGTAATTGCTCCGCCTTCTCCACCGGTTACTGTCTTCACCGGATGGAAGCTGAAGCAGGTCATATCTGCCAGGCTTCCCACCGGCTGTCCCTTATAGGTTGTCCCAATGGCATGCGCCGCATCCTCGATCAGGAGCAGGTTATGCTCTTTGCAGATTTTCCTGATCTCATCCAGTTCCACAGCCTGTCCGGTGAAATCCACTGCGACAATTGCCTTGGTTCTGGGGGTGATCAGCTTCCGAATGGATGCCGGATCAATATTATAAGTCTCCGGGTTAATATCCGCAAAGACCGGCTTTGCACCGGCATATAATACACAGTTGGAAGAAGCTGCAAATGTAATGGAGCTTACGATAACCTCATCCCCTTCGCCAAAACCCGCTGCCAGAGCCGCCAGATGCAGGGCTGCAGTTCCGTTGCATACTACTACTGCATATTTAGCATGTGTCAATTCACACAAATGTTCTTCCAGTTCCTTTACCTTAGGTCCACAGGTAATGTAGTCGCTGGTCATTACTGCTGCCACTGCATCTACATCTGCCTGGTCAATATATTGCCGTCCGTAGAAAATTTTATTCTCTCGTACAGGTTTTCCTCCAAAAATAGCTAATTCTTCCATAGGGGCCTCCTTTGGTCACTTTTTGCCTATTTACTGACTCATCTTATCATATTGAAGAAAGAAAAACAACAATGGTGTTGGCATCCATCGCTTTGCTGCGGTATAATTAAACCGTTATAAATCCATACTTACTGTTCACAGAAAGGATCTCTTCGCCTTATGAGTTCAAATACGAAAAAGAAAATAAAATCATGGAAACTCTTTTCCGGTATCGTTATTGTAGTTCTGCTGCTTGCCGTAACAGCCGCCGGAATTCTCTATGTGAAAATATATGAACCCGGAAAACGTTCCGCCGATCTTGGGCGCCTGCAGCAGGAATCCTATCAGGGAGTCTTCTGCTCCATGTATGCGCCGGAAGCTTTCCCGGAAGACATTTACTCTACCTATATGGGTTACGATGCTGTCAGCTGTTCCCATCGCCTGACTTCCTTTTCCGATATCTCCGATTATCTGAAAACTGCTTTTTCCTCCGGAAATGAGGTCACTCACGTATTGCTCATTTTGGACCCCTTACTGCTGTGGAACAGCAATTTCCATAATAACAGTCGATTTTATGCCTCTTTCGATGAGTATCTTTTGGCATATGTCGATTCTTATTCCGGTGTTGAATTTACCATAGTATTCTCCTGTCCTTCTCTGAAATACTGGCAGGCCCACAGCAGCGACACCGAAACCTACAAAAATCTGGTGCAGGTTCTGGCAGCTCCCCTGTCTGTCCGGGAAAATGTCTCTCTGTTCTTCCCCGGCGGAGAAGAATGGCTGATCTCCAATCCTGATGCCTATGACACTCCTCTGGAATTAAATGCTGTCGCTGCCCGATCCGTCATGCTGCTGGTATTGAGCGGCACCTTGCAATACCATGGTATAGATGCCGATAACTCCAGTCTGACACAGTTTGATACCTTGGTGCAGGCAGCCATTAATGCCCCTGCTTCCTACTCCGATCTGTCCGATTATGACATCGTCTTTTTCGGTGACAGCGTATTCGGAAACTATCAGGATTTTGCCTCCATCCCCGGTGTTATCGGTGCCCTGACGAAAGCCTCCGTTCACAACCGTGCCATCGGAGGTTCCTCCGCCACACAATTGACCCCCGATGACAAATCCTTCCCCAGTGCCGTACAGCGCTTTTTATCGGAAGATACTGCCGAAATCTCCGGGGAGAAAAAACTTTGTTTCGTAATCAATTACGGATTGAATGACTATTTTACGGGATATACTGTGGAGCAATACCGTGACGGTCTGCAAGCAGGGGTGCAATCTCTGCAGGATGCTTACCCGGATGCTGAAATTCTGATCGCTTCCTCGAATTTCATTACAGCGTTCGACAACGGTACCGCTTTCAACAATGATCTGGATGAAATTCTGAACGATTATGTGACCGGTGCCGAAGAAACCGCGGCGGCCATGAACGTTTTCTTTCTCAATACCAACGAGGCATTGCAATGGAATCCCCAAAATGCTACCTGCTATCTGGTGGATGCCGTTCATCCCAACGAAGAGGGACGTTTCCTGTTTGGCACAGCAATTATAAAGGCTTTAGAGGAGGATATTTTTTCTTATCCTGTACACTGATATCTTTTCCCAGCTGTACTTCGATCACCTGGAGCTCCGTGTCTGCCAGAAGCATATGCCGGCATCCCGCCGGCATCCGCAGCACATCACCGGCCTTTACTCTGCATTCCTCACCATCTATCACTGCCCGGCCTTCTCCGTAGATCACCGTCCATACCTCATCCCGGAATTCATGGCTGTGATAATTCATCTTATGTCCGGGATTCAATGTCACTTTGATCGTCAGACTTTCCTTTTCCACATCCATAATCCGGAAGCTTCCCCAGGATTTTTCTGCGAACATGACCTGCTGGGTAAAACTGCTCACATATGGTTTGATATAGCTGGACTGCTCTTTGTCCGATACCAGAATCCCCTCGGGGCTGGCCGCCACGACAATATCCTGCAATCCCATGCACAGCACCGGCATATCCAGCTCATTCACCACATGGACATTCCGGCAGGTCTCATTGAGCACCGCCTCCCCGACGCATGCACTGTCCATGGCTTCCGTCAGGGTGTTCCAGGTACCCAGATCCTTCCAGGTTCCGGCAAAACGCATGACCTCGATCTCAGGTTCCTTCTCCACCACCGCATAGTCGAAACTGATCTTCTGTAGGGTTTCATATTTTGCCAGCAAATCTTCATAATCGGTAAACTCTATGAGTTCATGAGCTTTCTGCAATACATAATTCAGGCGGAAGGCAAACACTCCGCCGTTCCACAGCGCTCCCTGTCTGATATATTCCGCTGCCTGCTCCTTGTCCGGTTTCTCCTTAAACATTTCCACCGGGCTGATATTTTCCGCTGTTTTCGGAATGATATAGCCATATTTTTCGCTGGGATACGTCGGTTCCATACCCATCAGCACCAGATGTGCCGCACTCTGTGCCGCACGCTCCTCCAGCCGGTGCAAGGCTTCGAAATAATCCTTTTCCACATACGGATCCACCGGACATACAATCACCGGCTCTTCTCCCGTCACTCCCTGCACATCCTGCAGATATGCCACCGCCAGTGCAATCGCCGGGAAGGTGTCTCTTCTGCAGGGCTCCATGCTGATACCGACATTTTCTCCCAGCTGGTTGTGGATGGAAGAGATCTGTGCCTTGGATGTGGCAATCGTGATCTTTGCCTCCGGATCCGCCTCCCGGATCTGCCGGTATACTCGCTGCACCATGGACTCCAGGCCGCCGTCTTCCGTATGGAATATTTTGATAAACTGCTTGGAACGGATCTCGTTGGACAGGGGCCAAAGCCGCTGTCCGGAACCGCCCGATAAAAGTATGATATTCATAAGCGTCCTCTCTTAATTCTGTACGGTAAGCAGCAGATAATCTCCTACCGTATCCACTACATCATAGGAAAAATCAATGTATTGCAGATCTCCCTGATACAATACCAGCAGGCCGTCTCCCACCATCTCCACCAGTTCTGCGGCCTGTTGCTCTGGATAGATGTAGTGATACCGGTCCGCATAAGCCGGAAGCTCTCTTCCGTTGGAGACATTACTCTTCCCCTGATAATACTGTGCGTCTATCTTACAGACATACTGGGTCAGGATCTCCGTGGCATCCCGGTTGAACTACCAGCCCAGATTGCCGGTGATGTACAGACTTTCGTATTCCTCCAGAGAATCCGCTTCCGCCACCGCCTTCATGAAATCTTTGTTATAGTACTCTCTGCTTTCTTCCGCATAGGTAGTAAAATAAGTCCCGAAGAACAGAATACTGCTGATTCCATAGGCAGCTGCGGCCACCGGCCACAGCTTTTTCCATTTTCGAACCGCCAGACCGATTCCGTAGGCACATAACAGGATGATCGGATAGAAAATAATATTCACACGGTTAATGTTGACTTCGTAAGTGATCAGGCCGACCCAGATCCCGGTGACCAGGAAGCCCCATAATGCCAGCATCCGTGTCTGTTTTTCAATGTTTTTCTCCCGGAAGAGCTGTATGGTAAATACAATGATCCCCGCAAAGACAAACGGGATCGACACATGATACAACGGGCCAAAAGCCGGAATCGAATTGAAGAAAATATCCGGCAGCTGCAGGAATACATGGCTGAACAGAGCCCAGGCATTTTTCCCCAGCTGTGCAAAGGAAAAGTTCAAAAGCAGAATATCTGCGCTTCTCACACTGTCCGGGAAATACGGCATGGTAAAAAGCGGAGTACTTATGGTTCTGCCAAAGTGTACCGCATTGATTCCCAGAACTATGACTTCCGGCAGGGCCACTACCGTAAAGATCAGTGCGCACAGCAATCCTTCCCGGAATTTCAGCCGGCGCTTCCACAGGCACCATATGAAGAATACAAAAAGAAATGCAGTTACGGAATAGGCAGCGATACCGTAACAGTAAAATGTCAGTCCGAAAAAGACCATGGACAAGTATAAATAGCGTCGTTTTTCCAATCCAAGAAGCAGTAAATAAAATCCCAGCAGGAAAATATGCGGGAAGAGATTGCAATCCAGCGACCAGCGGCTCTGCATAAACTGCCAGGGATTCACAGCGGTCAGCAGCATTGCCACCAGGGCGATCCGTTCAGAGAATAATTTCCTGCCCACAAGATATACCAATGCCACCGCGCCAGAGGAGATCAGTACCATCGGCAGACGCACCGTTACCGTGTTGAATCCGAACAGTTTGATAAAGGGGACCATGCAATAAGCAAGGAGAACGCTCATCTGACTGTATCTCCAGGCAGTAAAATGAACCGGCAGAAAAGTACCATATCTGTCGGTTCCGTATTTTGATAATGCCCAGGCATCCACCGCTCCCATGGCCTCGTCCTGGTTGATACCGTCCGGCACTGTGGCAAAACGGATGCAACGCAGGATCATGGCAAGCGCAAGGATGCTCCAGAAGAAAATTTTTCTGTTTTTACTGTTCCAAAGACCGGTGGAAGTATCCTGTGTCATAGTATTCATAATCGTACGATACCTTTCGATGTTCTCTTTCAGGCTTCCCGCGTCATTTTTTCCGCCGCATATGGCCTGTCACTATCACATCATACCACAGAATGTTGCATTTGTCCCTAGTCTTCCGTATACCGGTCCAGCATTTTGAGATATTTCAAAACCGCTTTCTTCTTATCCTCCGGAAGATTACGATATGTATGCAATATCAATTCTTCCTCCTGTGCATGTACTTCCACCATTTCCCGCTCATCGAAGATATCTGTGATCGAGATTCCCAGCTGATTGCAAAGAATCATCATGGTATCGATTCTGGGAACTGTCTTGCCGGTCAGAAAACAGCTTACCGTAGAGGATGACAGTCCCGAATGCCTTGCAATCTTATAAGGTGTCGTGCCTCTTTCGGCACAGAGCTGTTTGAATTTTTCCGCAAGTTCCCTGCATTTTTCTTTGGTGTCGTACATATTGTTTAACCGCCTTTGTCATTTATTTAGGTCTCTATAAAGTACATGACAAAAATCGACGGATTCTTACAAAAAATTTTTTGTGTGGTGTGCGTGCGCTCCGCAGAAAGAAAGCAAAAAGACCTGCCTGTCGGCAGATCTTTTGAGTATTATAATATTTTCTGTTTTACATCATCAGCAGGCTTTCATGATTTATTTCATCATAAATAAATTCCGCCCATTCCTCAACAGTATCATGGTCGACAAAATCCTTGTCCATTGCCAGTGCCTTGGATAAATAAGAATCACGAACGGCACGAGCTGCTTCCACTTCATTCAAATGATACTTCCTGACCAAGGTATCCCGTACATAACTCTTAAATTCCCTGATTTCCGCATTTGTCATACCATTCACCTTCTTCCCCTTGCGTTCAAATATTTCTTCTTGTTATTTATCATATCACAAGATAATACTTTTATGCAAGATATCGCTTTTAAAGTATGAAAGGAATACTGTTGCGGATATACCTCTCCATTATCTTTCAAAAACTCCTTATAATTAATGTCTTCCGGTATGACTTGGCCTCCGTTAACCTTATACGCTATATTAATTATATTGCCATCCGCAATTTCTCCATAGCAAATATCGTATTTTCCATCCTGATTGTGCTCTAGTATATTGTATGCAGACAGCATCTGTGGTTTCAATCGATTATTCAGGACAAATTTTCCCCATCTTTCCGAATGTCGTGGATAGGAACCTATTACTAAATCCATTGCACTTATCGGTTTATAATCTACTTCTACAATGTATGGTTCCTCGTTTTTATTATTTTTCGCATTATATTTCTGAGTAGTTCTTATTGCTGCCAGCGCTGCATGATCATAGCTTGGCGTTGTATAAAAACCCGGGCCAAAATCCAGATAGGGTTTACTATATTTCAGATCGATTCCATGATTAACTATATTTATTGCTGAACTATAATTGGTTCCATGATATAATTTCATCTTATGTTTACTTTCTTTCACAGTATTTTTACTTCAATATGTTTCCCTAATGCACTGGCATATTTTTCCAAAACCACCAATGTAGGAATTCCCGAACCATTCTCCAGTCTGGCAATATTAGACGCTTTCATCCCTGTACGATCCGCGATATCACTCTGTGTCAAACCCTGTCGATGTCTCTCTGCCACCAATTCCTTGACAACTTCATCCGTATGACTCGACACTTTTTTCTGTATTGCTTCCACATATGCCTGCAATCTTTTTAGCTGATCTTTTTTCCACTCCTCGTCATCTTGCAAAATTTCAAATTTTATGCCATTCATATCTTCTCTTATATCGTTTTCTTTCATAATTCATACCCTTCTTCTGTTGTCCTGATTACTTTGTTATTTCATATTATATCATTGATGATAGTATCTTTCAAGATATGTTGCAAGGAATATTTATTCATATATAAAGTGCCGGAATTCTGATTCGCAGAAATTACGTTTTCCATATAATATGGTATGAATTGCAATTCTCCGCTCCACGATTCTTAAGTTCCCTCGATTTATCGAAATCCCTTTAGCCGTCAAAAACTTTACTCCCTCATTAGATAATGTTATACTTTTTATAAAACATCCCGAAAGGAGCCTGATCTTAAATGCGGAAATTTATTATGGATAAATATAATCTGATTGCATTTGCCATCGGATTGATTCCCACCATTCTACTTTACCTGTTTCCTCCGGATGCCGCTGTCCCCTTTTGGGCATTTTCTATTGTTTTATTCTTTCTGTTAATTGCCATCTGGATGTGTGCAAAGCTATGGTTAGAATCCAAAAACGATAAGGCTGTTCCCACGATATCCATCATCGAATGCAGTCACAATGTCTGTATTTGTAAAACACATGATTTTATCACATACAACTCGATTGTTACATTTTATAAGAAGGATGGGAATTTCGAAAAATTAATTGGATTTGGATTAGTAGAAACTATAAACAGCGGCGGAAAATCCGCACAGATTCGGATCGTTCCCGGTGACATGCGGAGCAAGAACCCAGTCTCCGCTTCGGAAATTTCCGATTTTGTCTCTTATATTAATGACAATAAAAATAACATTATTGTGCGCCCTACTATAACAAGCGATATTGTGCCTTATATCTATAAAATATTAAATCAGGAGGTTTCCAATGAGTAAACAGATTAAGATCGTACATGTATCCGATGATAATTGTGATGTTTCTCTTAATGTTGGTTCTATTAATGGGGTGCAGGAAGGGGACAAATTTCTGGTATATTCTCTTTCCGACCACGAGATCGTGGATCCGGATACCGGGGAATCCTTAGGATATCTGGAATTTGTGAAGGGTACCGGGGAGGTCGTCCATGTCCAGGATAAGATGTGCACCATCACATCCGTCACATATCGGAAACCGGTAGCCAAAAAGACAATCCGTAAGACAACACCGTCCATGACTATGTGGGCCGGCAGTACCGTGGAAGAAATTGTTCAGGATGATAACCGGGAGCAGATACCTTTTGACAATCCTCATGTGGGAGATCTTGCAAAACCTATTTAAATACTCTTTTCAAAAACGCCAGAGCTTTTAGAAGCTCTGGCGTTTCCCAATTTTTTATTCCACCGTAACACTCTTCGCCAGATTCCTGGGCTTATCTACATCCAGTCCCTTTGCGACACTGACATAATATCCCAGCAGCTGTAGCGGTATCACCGCAAGGCTGGCCATGAAATGCTCGTCCACCTTCGGCACATAGACAGCGAAGTTCACCTGATCTTCGATTTCGTAGTTGCCATAGGTAGTCATGCCCATAAGGTATGCACCACGGCTCTTGCACTCCAGCATGTTGCTTATGGTCTTCTCGTATAACCCGTTCTGGGTCAGAACACCGATCACCAGCGTTCCCTGTTCGATCAGACTGATGGTTCCGTGCTTCAGTTCCCCGGCCGCATATGCTTCGGAATGAATGTAGCTGATTTCCTTCAGTTTGAGACTTCCTTCCAGACAAACGGCATAGTCTATACCACGTCCTACGAAGAATACATCCGACGCATTGGCATACTTTGCGGCAAACCATTGCAGCCGCTCCTTGTCTTCCAGAATTTTCTGTACCTTCTCCGGAATCGTCAGCAGTTCGGCAATATAATAACCATACTGCTCTTCTGTGATCTTACCACGAACTTTGGCAAACTGCACTGCCAGGCAGTACATTGCTGCAAGCTGCGCACTATAGGCCTTCGTGGTTGCCACCGAAATCTCCGGGCCTGCCAGTGTGTAAAATACTTTATCTGCTTCTCTGGCAATACTGCTGCCTACCACATTGACAATGGCCATAGTGGTAATGCCCTTTTCTTTTGCAAGTCTTAATGCAGCCAAAGTATCCGCTGTCTCACCGGACTGGCTGACCACGATCATCAGTGCCTTCGGGTTCAAGGACATTTTCCGGTATCTGAATTCTGATGCAAGTTCCACACGCACCGAAATATCTGCCAAGTCTTCCAGAACATACTGTGCCGCCATGCCTACATGCCATGCAGAACCACAGGCTACAATATAAATCTGTTCAAAGCCCTTGATCTCATCTTCGGTAATTCCCACTGCTTCGAAGTCAATCCTGCCATCCTTGATCACAGAATTCAGGGTATCCTGAACTGCTTTCGGCTGCTCATGGATCTCTTTCATCATGAAATGTTCAAAACCGGCCTTTTCCGCCGCTTCTGCATCCCATTTGATTTCCGTAGTCTGCTTCTCGATTTCATCCCCGTCCAGGTTATAGAAATGAGCTTCTCCCGGAGTCAGCTTTGCGAACTCAAGGTTGCCTATATAATACACATTTCTGGTATATTTCAGAATTGCCGGAACATCAGATGCCACATAGGTCTCCCCATCCGCAATACCGATGATCATCGGGCTGTCCTTACGGGCTACCCAGATCTCACCGGGATAGTCACGGAACATCAGCTCCAACGCATAGGATCCGCGAATGCGCACCATGGTTTTCGCAATGGCATCAATGGGACCGAGTTTATACTTCTTGTAGTAATAATCCACCAGCTTGATCGCTACCTCTGTATCGGTCTGGCTGTAAAATGTATAACCATGCTTCAGCAGTTTTTCTTTCAGTTCCGTGTAATTTTCAATGATACCATTATGTACGCCTACCACTTCCGATTCTACCGCGCCGGAACCGGATCTGCTGCAGTTGCCGGAGACATGGGGATGGGCATTGATCTGACTGGGTTCGCCATGGGTTGCCCAACGGGTATGTCCAATACCACAGGTTCCTTTCAACGCATTTCCATTGTCCGTTTTCTCGACCAGATTCGAAAGACGGCCTTTCGCCTTTACTACCTGTGCCATGGCATCGCCATCGCGGACTGCAAGTCCTGCAGAGTCATACCCTCTATATTCCAGTTTTGACAGTCCGTCCAACAGGATCGGTGCTGCCTGTCTGTTTCCTGTAAATCCTACAATTCCACACATATACTAGTCCTCTTTCTAATTGTCTGCTTATTTTCCTACTACGATTTGCTATTTAAGAAATAAGCCCCTGGAATAAAAGCAAAAGATCTGCTCTCATACCGGCAGATCTTTTTAAAATTATTTTTCTAAATCAATTGTCTTTAACAATTCGCGAATCTGCTCTACACTCAGCCATTCGGTATTATTACCGGAACTATAGGAGAATCCCTCAGCGACTCTCTTGCCAGTAGGAACAGCACGTCTGGATTCACTCCATACCATCTGGGGATATACAATAAAGTGCTTGTCATATTCGTATGTGTTCATGGAATCTTCCACGGTTACCATGATCTCATGAAGCTTTTCGCCTTCGCGAATTCCGACTTCCGGCATCTCACATCCCGGCAGCATTGCCTGAGCCAGATCTGTGATCTTGAAAGAAGGAATCTTGGAGATGAAAGTCTCACCACCCTTGGACTCTTCCAGAGCCTTGATCACCAGTTCCACGCCCTGCTGAAGACTGATCCAGAAACGGGTCATGCGATAGTCGGTGATGGGGAGCTCAGTACCGCCGTTCTTGATAATGTTGTGGAAGAACGGAATAACAGATCCGCGGCTTCCAGCCACATTACCGTAACGAACGATGGAGAAGCAGATATCCTTGCTTCCGGCATAAGCGTTAGCAGCAATGAATAACTTGTCAGATACCAGTTTGGTTCCGCCATACAAATTTACCGGATTGACAGCCTTGTCTGTGGACAGAGCAACCACCTTTTTCACACCGGTATCCAATGCGGCATCAATAACATTCTGTGCACCGTGGATATTGGTCTTGATCGCCTCAGCTGGATTGTATTCGCAGGCAGGCACCTGCTTCAGAGCTGCAGCATGGATAACATAATCCACACCCTCAAATGCTCTGGTCAGACGTTCCTTGTCTCTGACATCACCAATGAAGAAACGAAGTTTATCAGCATACTGTTTGAATTCATTCTGCATGATAAACTGCTTGAACTCATCACGGGAATAAATGATGATCTTCCTGGGATTGTAGTTGTCCAACACATACTTGGTAAATGCCTTACCAAAACTGCCGGTACCACCTGTAATCAAAATGGATTTATTATCTAATAACATAATGTCCTCACTTTCAACACTTAAAATTCCTAATCATCATAACATATTATATGGAAAAACGCAATTGTTACGCATATTCTCTGAGACAGTATAATTCCAGAAAAATAGCCAAAGTCCTTTTCATAAAAGGACTTTGGCTCAGGCTGTAGACAAAGCGCCTTCCTGCGAGGGAGCTTTT